>JAZSPM010000092.1:0-3794 GCA_045537455.1 Candidatus Ornithomonoglobus sp.
CTGAATCAAACCGGCTATGATATTCTTTTTCCCTTCACTCATTTTTTCTCTTCTTCTCTTTGCCATAAAAAATTCCTCCTATGATATATTTCTATTCTATCATAGAAGGAACCAAATTTACAGACTTTTTTTCACACTCTCGTTTTCTATAAGCTTCGGTGTTACATACATCGTATTATATCCGTCATATATAACCATTCCGGGCTTTGCACCATTCGGCTTTTTTACATTTTTTATAACCGTATAGTCAACCGGCACCTGTGATGATTCCCTTGCCTTTGAATAATAAGCCGCAAGCTGTGCCGCTTCTGTTATTGTAGTCCTTGGAACATCTTTGTCAAGTCCAAGCTTTATTATTACATGAGAGCCGTGTATATTTTTTGTATGAAACCACAAATCCGAAGAATTTGCAAGCTTTGTGGTAACATAATCATTCTGAGTATTGTTTTTCCCGACATAAATATCAAAGCCGTCTGATGATATAAAATGTCGTGGTGCAGATTCTTTTTTCTTTTTAGGTATAACTTTTCTTTTAAGATACCCTTCTGTTATAAGCTCAGTTCTGATTTCATTTAAGTCTGTTTCATTTTCGGCATTTTCCACCGCCGCCAATGTACTTTCAATATACTCAAGACTTTCCTTTGCGGATTGAAGCTGTTTTGCCGCTTCAATTTCTGCTGTCTTTGCCTTGTTATATTTTTTAAAGTACTTTTGAGCATTCTGAGAAGGCGACAGCGACGGGTCAAGAGAAATTTTAATCTCTTTCATATTATCATAGTAGTTTTCGGCAATAAGCTCTGTATCACCGTCCTGTATTCTGTAAAGATTCGAGGTTATAAGCTCACCCTTCATTTTGTACTGCTCTTTATTCTCAGCATCCTTCAGTGTTCTTGAAAGTATATTTATTTTCTTTGACGCTCGCTCTGATGCATTACTCAATAATTTTATCAAATCCGCACCCTTTTGACGCATACGTTCGTTTCTGTCACGCAGATAATAAAATTCATCAAGTGCCTCGCTAAGCTCAGATGCCGGAATAACCTCCGCCAAGCCCTCATACTGCTTTATTTCCACCGCTGAAAAATCCAAAAATTTTCCGCTTGACTTATCCTTTATAAAGCACGGCGAAAATTCATTATTGTTAACCCCTTCGGCAAATCTTACAAGCTCCGCCTTTAATGTGCTTTGCTTATTCAAATTCATTTCCGACGTTGTTATATCCGTCACTCCAAATGCTCTGTATACAATTTCCCTTGCAGTAAGCGGACTTATTCCCGAAACAGTCTCCATAAGAAGCCTGTCCGCCTTTTGCGGAACAGTAAAATCAAGCTCAGTATCAGGTGTTACCGAAACAAGCTCAATTCTTTCTGCCTTTGGCGGAAGAACGTATTCAAGTCCCGGTAAAATCTGACGTACAGAGCTTACCGTAAAATCCACTCGCTTTATACTGTCTATTATTTTCATATCATCATTTACAAGTATGATATTTGAGTTTCTGCCCATAATCTCGGCTATTATATGCTTTACAGTTAAATCTCCAAGCTCATCATAGCCTTCTATTGAAATTTTCAAAATACGTTCAAAGCCAATCTGTTCAACGGCTATTATTTTTCCACTGCCAAGATGCTTCCTCAACAGCATACAAAACATCGGTGCCGTAATCGGATTTTTCTTTTGATGTGCAGTAAAATGAACTCTCGGATGTGCTGAGCCTGCCGATAAAACCAATCTGAAGCTTTCATCATATGTCCTTATATGAATTACAATTTCGTCACGCTCCGGCTGATGTATTTTGTCTATTCGTCCGTTAATAATTTTTCGGGAAAGCTCGTCTGCAATCCCTTTTATACATACCGCATCAAGTGCCATTTATCAATAGTTCCTTCCTAAATCCTGTGTCTTATTACAATACTTCTGAATAATTTAAACGGTTTATTGCTGTATTCCGCTCTGCTTAGCTTTCTTCGCTCACCGTTTGAAAATATTATTTCTATTGTACTTCCTGCAGCCGCAATTTTTGTGCCGTTAAAGTTATATTTCTTTCTGTCGGATCCGTTTATACAAATTTGCTTTAAAAACTGAAAAAGATAATATTCTTCCCTGTTTTTCATATAAATTTCTGCCGTATATTCGCTTCGTTTAATAAGAGCAAGACTTGTCATCGTTACAACGCCTATGACCTCAAGAGGCTTTACGGGCTTTTCAAGCTTTATCCATTCCTTAACCTTAAACACAAAATATATTTCATCGCTGTTTTTGGGTATTTCAGATATAGTGTTCCTCGGCACAGCCTTCATTCCGGCAATTTCACCATAATACAAAACCCCTGCCGATTCTCTTCCGAAGGTCTTTATTGAAGCATAAAGTGCAACATACTTTATAGGTAAATCAAGCTCATATATAAGCTTTGCCGGTACATGATAAAAATTATGCTCAAGATTAACCTCAAGCTGACATTTATCTTTTACAACACCCACAATACAGTCATTATTAAATATGTTATTGTCAAACCTCTGTTGTTTCCTTCCGAAAAATGCATCTTTTATCCAGTCTGTTACTTTCAATGTACCAAACCCCCTGAGTAATCTTTTGCAAATATCAATTTTATTATATCATAATTTTACAAAATATGCAATAGCTCAGTAATTACCTATACATTCGTTCTGCCTATAACTGCACCAAAAACTGAGCAAGCCACAACTCCTGCTGTTACAGCTAAAAAATGATAATTAAATACTATATTCCCCTTTATAAAAAAAGTCAGCAACGCCATAATCGCCAGATATATAACCGCAACCCCAAGACAATGAAACAGTGTTTTCCTGCCTGCACACCTTGCTGCACTTACCGCACCGATTATTACACCTACAGCCGTTCCTGCATATACTATAATTCCCGCAGCACCTTCGCCAATCTCTGTAAAGCACAGCAGTGCCGCAGCAACAAGAATAACCGCAAAGGTTATCACCAACGCAGTAATTACTCCCTTTAAAATCGCTTTCATACTCATAAAAAAACCTCCTTCACATATTAATGTATATGAAAGAGGTTCTCAATTAATACTTAATTGAAGTTTATAAATAACCTACTTTATACATTATCACTACAAATCGCATAGATAAGCCGTTTTATGGGCTTTGTTTTTTCTTGCCGTTCTTGAAGTTGTCCGTTATTTTCTACTCTGTAACGGACAAATAACGGACAGAAAACAGGCTATTTAGAACCGCTGCCTGCAAGCGGTATTCTGTCGAACCGACCTTTTATATTCCGCATATCGGCAAGCGGTACAATAGCATTATATCATATCAATATATTTATTTCAAGTAATATTTTCAAATACTGCTGTAAAGTGTTTAAATGCCCTTTTCCATTTGTTTCCATTAAACCACCCCTTCAAAACTTGCGGTCGTGTAAACGAGATTAAGGCGGCGGTCTTTTACATGGGTATTAAAAACTTTTTTGACTCCCCTGTACCCCTGCATTCCGCTCTACTGTCAGCAAAAAGAAAACATATATTACACCTGTTATATATCAATAAACCTTTTTATTTTTTTATCAAATCTCTTTTGCTTTTAGTTTACATATCTTATGTTTTGTTAACTTTCTAAAAAACTTTTGATGCTATACTAAAAAAGTAGACACAATAATGCAAAATATGATATAATAAAATAAACACAAAAATAGGAGGAAACACACATGGCTAAAAATAATTATACCAAATATGACGAAGATTTCAAAAAATCTCTCGTTTCCCTACACCAAAATGGTAAAACCCAATCCCAACTATGCAAAGA
>JAZSPM010000111.1:0-6627 GCA_045537455.1 Candidatus Ornithomonoglobus sp.
CGCAGAATAAAAAAGTTCCTCGGTCTTGAGGAACATTGCGGACTTGAAGGCCTTGCACGAGCATTAGCGTATAGAATGGTTGACAGACCTAATCCAAGCGAAACTATTATTAGCGGCAATAAACTTATCTATACTATTAAAGTATGCCGTGTTCAGGAAGCAAGAATACGAAAAGGTATGCCGCTTCATCCATGCAAAAGTGCAGCAGTTTATGAATACAGCGGATTTGCTGAAACTATTGACGAGCGTATCAAATGCAGATGTATCAGCTGCTATCCAGACGTTACCGATACTTCCTGCTCTTGCTCGTGGGAATTCTGGATTGCTGAAGAATGATTTCGTCTGATATTTCTGAATAAAGATGAGGAATTTATATTTCTATAAACTCTTCAAATTAGTTAATTACAATTACATATATTTACAACTATTTTATCGTATATCCAAAAATATATCAATTAGTGTAAAATTGGTGTACTAATCTTTATTCACGTCCAAAATCAAAGCAAAAAACCGTTAGCAATATAGTCTGTTTTAGACTTGCCAACGGTTTTTCTGCATTGCTTAATAACGTATTATAGCCAAGAATAAAATAGGACTATATTAGCAATATAGTCCTAAAAATTTGGTTGCGGCGGCAGGATTTGAACCTACGACCTTCGGGTTATGAGAGATTTACTTAATAATTTTACGTATATCTAATCGCATCTGATTGAATGAGTTTATGGCTACACTACGCCATTTCTCGTCTTCGAGCATTCACCAGCTTACGTGCTGTGAGGATGTTATTAGGGGTCAGAATTGGGGTCAAAAAACGCTCTAACAATCTATTATATATCAGCAAAATACTGCCAATAAAGCACCGTCTTTTCCTCTTATAAGAACATATGGTGATTCACCGGTGTGTTCAAGACTGGTTCCATCCTCAAGTTTTCCTGAGCGTAGAACGGCTGTAACAACCCACACATCATACTCATTATAGTAAAAGCACCTATAAGGAGGAGTATTTCATTCAAGTCTGAGCATTTGACCATTTTTTTCGCAATAGTCTGATTCAAGCTCATCGATAAACTTCTGACCAATAGACTCGATAAAAACAGTTTTAGCTCTGGATTTGGCAATATCTTCAGAATTCACTTCCACAGGATCCTGTTCTGCAAACTCCTTTGCCCTTTCAATCATATATTCAGCATCTTCCTCAGAGTACTCAAGAACATCGTAATATCTCATGCAGATTTCTTTAACGATGTTCTTAATATCTTCATCTTCTGCAGCGGATGTGATTTCTGTCACAGTTGTAGTAATAGCGGCAGATGTAGTTATTTCAGCTGCTGATGTTGTAATGGCAGAAGTGGACACATGCTCTGTCTGTAACTCGTCAGTAGCAACTATTTCTGTAGTTGTCTCATTAACTATTACAGAACACTTTTCAGCCACGTCTCCGCAGGATACTGTTGTTGTACACATAAATAAAGCTGATATTGTAGTAATTATTCTTTTTTTCATCTTACACCTCAGTTAGTGATAAATTCCGACCACTTTTCCGTCGCTGCCTCTTATGAGTACATAAGGTGAAGTTCCTGTAGTTACAACTGTATTGCCATCTTCAGTTTTCCCTGTACGAAGTACCGCAATCACTTGCCAAATGTCATGTTCATCGTAGTATTTTGCAATAAACGGAGGATTATCTCTGATGAACTTTACATTCTTTCCGTTATGCAGAAAATAATCCGATTCATGTTCATCAATATATTCCTGACCTTTGATTTCAATAAGTACATCCTTTCCCTTTTTGAGTGCATCTTCTTCCGAAGTGATTATTCCTAATAATTTTTCCGCTAACAAGTCTGTGCTATCTATAAGATGATCTATATTCTCCTGTATATATGGTTCGGAGGCTTCATCATAATCACCCATACTGCTTTTATAATATTCTTCAACTATTTTTCTGTCATCACAGTTTTCATTGATTACATTCGGTATTGTCGTTGTTATATTATTCTTTACAGAAAAAGTTGTTGTGCTTGCCGTTATTTCAGTTACAGTTGATGCTTCTGTTGTACTATTTACTCCAATATTTTCCAAATCAACACTAACTACAGAATAACTATTGTCATGGATTCTTCCGCATGATACTGCTGTTGCACACATAAATAAAGTTAATATTGTAGTAATTAATCTATTTTTCATCTTTCACCTCAGTTAGCGATAAATTCCGACCACTTTTCCGTCGCTACCTCTTATGTCAACTTTGATTTTATTATACCATAATTTATATAAAAATGCAATAAAATTAAGACCACAGAATCAAAAGAATTCTATGGTCTATAAATCACTTTATCTGCTTTAAGAGAATAAGAGCTTTAATTTTTCGAACTAAAGATTCCAATTATCTGTTCAAAAATCATTTTTAAGAGGCGATACTGCCTGCACGCTTTATCTTTGTTTCTGAAAGTCTTACAGCAAATTTTTTGATATATTCACATAATTACACGCCTTAATTATGCCGTCAGAAATCTCAATAATGCTGTCGCATTGATTAGCAATATCAAGGTCATGAGTAACAATAATAACTGTATGTCCTTTTTCATTTAGCTTATGGAACAAATCCATAATTTCAGCAGATGTTTGTGTATCCAATGCACCTGTAGGCTCATCGGCAAGTATAAGACTTGGATTATTCACAATAGCCCTTGCAATTGCAACTCGCTGTTTTTGTCCGCCTGAAAGCTTGTTGACGGATTTTTCTGATAAATTGTCTAAACCAACAGCTTTCAGAGCTGTTATCGCTTTTTCACGCAGTTTTTTCTTATTGAATTTACCTTTAGAAAAATAAAGAGGCAGCATAACATTTTCAACTACTGAATACGACTCGATTAAGGCAAAATCCTGTAATACTATACCCACATTTTTATTTCTGAAAAAGGAACTTTGTCTGCTATTCATTCTGCTGATTTCTTTATCCATAAATTTATATGAACCTTTTTCAAACGTATCAATACATCCGATAATATGAAGTAATGTAGATTTTCCGGAACCCGATTTTCCGATTACCGCCGTCATTGATCCCTTTTCAATTTCGAGCGTAATATTATGCAGAGCCTCAAAGGCATCATTTTTCTTGTAATTATAGGTTTTATATAATCCTTTTATTTTAACCATTAATAATTCCCCCTTATAATATCTACAGGAGTTTTTCTTCTCACTACTGCTGAAAGAATTATCAAATTCAGCAGAATTATGATAAATATGATAATTGCTGTTATTACAATATTATTCATACCAAATGAAAGTCCTAAATATGCCGACAAATTCATTAATTTGAAAATCCCGAAAACAATTGAGGTAATTGAAACTGAACTTATCATTATTAAGGCATTATAGGCAAAAAGAATCTTTATACAGTCATTCCAGTTCATTCCGCACAAAAACATTGTTCCGTAATTTTTCATTTGCTGCAAGGTATTTATAGCTGTACTGCTCATAAAACCAATCATTATAACAACGAATGTGCAAACTGCAATCGGGATAAATTTCTTTAGAATATCATTAATTGAGTTTTCTGTGCGTTCCTTGATTTTGCTTAAACGTATTCCGCATTGATAATTGTTTTTCAGCAATTCTTCATTATATGTGGTATTTTCAGCTGTAGGGTTCACATCATATGCAATAAATGATTTGTTAGTATTATCAGTTTCAATTCCTGTTTCCGAAAATTCGCTGAAACTCATAAACAATTCAAGACATTCTTCTTCGGGAGAATAGTATTTCAGGCTGTATTTCCTATAAAAATTCTCAATCCCCTGTGATGTACTCCATTGAAGAAAACAGGGAATATAACAAGGGTCTGTAAGTATTCCGCTAATTTTCATACTATTGGCAAGAGGTAATTTTATTTCATCTCCCGATGATATACCAAAATTATTTGGTGCAGCGATACACACAATATCTTTCGGGGAATCAATTTGCCATTTTCCTGAATTTACAGGCAGTTTCATATTATTCAGTATTTCATCGGGGCATATTGTAATATTAACAGGTACATTCCTGCCATTTAATGTAATTAACGATGAATAACTGTACATTTTTATAAAATCAAGTTTGCCTTTCATTTGAGATGAAAGCGGTTCTCCGGTATTTTCATCATAATCAGATACTATATACCACCCTGTATTGCCGAGAATATCACTATATGGTTTATAAAGCATATTCCTGTTATTGTAACTGCCGATTATCAGATTAACACCTACAAATACAACAATCATTTCAAGAATCATAAGCAGATTGATTTTAATATTGTCACAAAGTGAAATCAAAGCAAATCTGAAATATTTCATATTTATCCCCCTTTCCGCATTTCATTGGCGGATTTTTTCATCAGAGAAGAAAACATAACACTCAGCAAAATAATAATTGTAACTATGTAAGCTACTCCAAGAAGAAGATACAATTTGTAATTATAAAGATTTTCAGCAGCAGGATAAACGGCTGTCAGATATGGGCTGATTAATTCCATTGCAAAAACAGCAATTATCAGACATAATAGTGAAATTATAACAGATTCGGCTGTCATAAGGCTTACTGCCCTTTTATAAGAACAACCGCATATAATATATGAGGATATCATTTTTTTACGTTTTATGAAAAGATAACAATAGCAGTAACTGAGGTTAATTGCAACTATAAGTATAATAAAAAAAGATGATATTATCATTGTTCGGTTAAACTGTACTGTCATTAAGTCGGGAATTTCAGGTGTTTGTATATTGGCTTCAGGGAAAAGTGTACTCATTAGTTCGTTTATTTCGTTTACAAGCTCTTTCGTCGGAACAGACATAAGTTCAACACGGAAGCTTGTAGCTATAAAATTCTGAGGTGTATTTTTCAACGGAATTGTTATATCACCGACATAATTTCCTTTTTCAACAATTGTATATTCAGTATCGCCAAGTGTAATAATATCATCTTTATTTTTATTACTGAAATAACCTTCGTCACCAATAGCGGCAATTGCTTCGCCGTTCAGAAGCTGCTTTTCTGTAAAAACAAAGTCATCATTTGCTTTTTTTACTGCTGTATACCTTATGGGTACATCTTCTGAAACTACCCCGCCAATTCGACAATAACCTATCTGTTCCTGAGGAATTAATGAAAGAATCCTTTCAGTCTTTTTCTGAAAATCAACTATTTTATCACATTTGCTGTAATCAGTTTTTCCCGCATTGTCAAAAGTAATACCAACAGAATATGCTTCAAAATACATAGTACGTATATCAATTTCTTTCTGTTCATTCCGTGTGTTAGCTATAGCAGCTATTGCAAAAAATATTGCAAGACACGCAGCAATTTGTGATATTATGAGGATAAATAAAAATAATCTTTGTTCTTTTATAAGCTTTTTTATATTCAAAATAATAAGGCTGAATTTCATAATTCTTCACCTCTAATCAGCTGTACTTTTCAATCAACACACTTTTTACACTCTCCAGAATTTCAAGTGCATTTTCATCAGAAGTAAAAAACTCATTATTTCCTGTATTTCTGAATTTATTATCCGTCAAAACGGCATTATCACGATTAGAATAGGAGAAAATGGCAGACATAAGACAGGGAACTGTTTTGTATACAGGTTTATCCTCAATTTTCTTATCAAGAAACACAAGATATTCTTCGCTCTCGTTCATAAGATTAACAAATCCCATATTGGCACAGTCAGTATCATTTAAATCCCAGAAAATGTGTGATGAATCTCTCAGGATTTCAATTTCTTCCCCGATTTGCAAATCGTCACCCTTATATATCTCCAGAATTTCCACAGGTTCAGTATAGCATAAAAAGGAGAATTTCACTTTGTCGGTAGGTGTAACTTTAAGAATATAACTGCTGCCATTTTCAAGGCTGTTTTCCGCATATTCTTTTATATTTAAAGCAGTATTCTCGCTTAATAAGCCAATTTCAAAATTGTCGAAAGGTTTATCCTCCTGACTTATATCTGTGAAAGACTGACGGCATATAAGACCTGCTCCAATAGGAATTGCAATCATAAGAGATGTAACAAACACAAATGGCTTATTCATAGTCTTTACCTCCCACGATTTTTCCGCCGTCCATATAGTACACTCTGTCCGCAAGAATTTCAATATCCTCTTTGTTATGACTTGCAATAAGCACCAAAGCTCCACGTTCTTTTTCACGGAGGATAATATCTCGAATAAGCTTTACTCCCCTTTCATCAAGGGCATTTGTTGGCTCGTCAAGCATTATTATATCGGGACTTTCCATAATCGCCTGTGCAATAATCAACCTTTGTTTCATACCAAGAGAATATTTTCTCACAGGACGTTTATCATTTGGATCTAATCCCACATCTGATATAGCTTTTGTAATTTCTGTATCGGAGATTATTTTATTTATATCTGCCAGCAATTTCAGATTTTTAATTCCCGAAAATTCATTGTAAAGCCCTGCATTTTCAATTATAAGACCTATGCTCGGTGGTACGTTTATATCCTTGTACAGCACTTTTCCGTCAATCGTAATTCTGCCGCTGTCAATGTGCATTAGTCCTGACAATGCTCTGAAAAGCATAGTTTTTCCACAGCCGTTTCTGCCAACAAATCCATATATATT
>JAZSPM010000137.1:0-13340 GCA_045537455.1 Candidatus Ornithomonoglobus sp.
TTTTTGTATTATGAAAACCCCCAGTTCAACTGGGGGTTCAAAAAAGCCTATGGCTATGGATAGAAAAATGAAACCTCCCGTGTTATAATAATAGAGGTCTGTCAACCAAAATTAGAATAACGAAGGAGGTATCGTCATGACAAGAGACGATATAAATAGTTTATCACATTCTAAATGGAATTGCAAGTACCACATAGTATTTGCACCGAAATACAGGAGAATGGTGATATATAGACAGATAAAGATGGATGTAGGAAGAATACTAAGGAAATTGTGTGAGCAAAAGGGAGTGGAAATAATAGAGGCAGAAGTATGTCCAGATCACATTCATATGTTATTATCAATACCGCCGAAATATAGTGTATCTCAAATAATGGGATATTTGAAAGGAAAAAGTTCATTGATGATATTTGATCGACATGCCAATCTAAAGTACAAGTATGGAAATAGACATTTTTGGTGTAGAGGATACTACGTTGATACAGTAGGAAAAAATAAAAAGAAAATAGAAGAATACATACGAAATCAGTTGCAGGAGGATATAGCAAGCGATCAGTTAAGTTTGTTTGAAACGACAGATCCATTTACAGGAGAAAAGTATCAAAAAAGATAAAAACCCCTTAAGGGGTAGCTGAGAATGAAATGCAGTTGGCAGACCTTTCTCAGCCCTCTTAAGGGGCAGTGTCAGTAACAAGCCCTTATAGGGCTTTTGCAAACCACCCGTTCAACGGGTGGTTTTGATTGTGTTAGCTCAGTTCATCGGAAAGTTTATCGTCAATCGTGTCAGCAAGATGTATCTTCTGTTTCCGGAGTACATCAGCATAGACGTTTGCTGTAACTCCTATGTTGCAATAGTCTGCCACTACTTTGATGTCTACACCGAAGTTAAGGAGAACGATGCTCAAGAACATATAGGGCTTTATTCAGCCACTTTAATCATATATGTTTGATTTTGAAATTATTCTTCTTATTTATTCATTTAATAAATGTTTGTGTTCCCATTTATAAACGAGTGGCATTTTCTTGAAATAGCGTATTGTATCAATTATTTCAAATACTATTCCACCAAAAATAGCACATAAATATGGCACGCCAATAATTATAAGAAGTATGGGTATAAGTGCAAACAATCCAAAAAAAGCACCGAGTGTAAGAGCCCAATCTTTGACTTTTCTGTAAGCTATTTTGATAATACATCCGGAATGAATAAGTCCGTGAATTGCACTGCCTATAAATAAGCCTACTTCAAGGTCGGTTAGCAGTTCTTTAGGAAATGCATTTGCTTCTATGGATACTTTACAGCACAATATAAACACCAAAGAAATTGTAAACCATGTAAGCTTCATTGTGAATTTTCTGACAGCATTGTTCATTCTATAAGTTTTCTGTGCTGATTCAGGCATATCTTCGTAATTTATCATAATATTCCTCCACATGATTATTTTACAGTTGAAATACAATCATATTCGCCGCTTCTTTCAGTTACATTATAACGATATAATGTTTCTAAATCCTTGCAGCCCTCCACATACCAGACATCTACTGTGAGCATATCAAAATTATGTGAACCCATATGTAAATCCTCGTAGTCAGCAGATATTGTACCGTCAGGCATTATGATGATATTTTCGTAATAAGCACACCAATAGTACTCCTGCACCCCAACCTCTGCATCTTCCGCAGAAAAATCAGCGGTTACCTTGTATACAAAATAAAAGCGGTTATATGGTGATGTATCGCTGCTTTTTGCAGTTTGTACATAGTTGCCGAGCAATTCTATTTTCTCTATTGTACCAAGATCTGCAATGTTTGCCGCATAAGCCTCCTGAAATGTTTTGTCCATTTTATCAATTGTATCCTGTGGTATATCATCAAGAGCGGAAGCATAAGTTGAAAGTCCTTCAACAGTATAATTTTTTTCTGTTTCAGCAAGCTTTTTGCCATATTTCTGGATATATTCCTCCATTGTTTCTGATTTTGGAGAAACAGTAACTGTAATTATGTCACAATTAGAAAGTCCACTGTCCATGTCTAATGTATAAACAAGTGATTTATCAAATGAATTTGTATCAATAGTCGCCTTGGCACGAGGAGCAATATCATCATAAGATATTGTTATATCATCAAAAGGGTTGATTTCCTCAATTTCATCAAGACCGTCAGCAATAAACGCAGCAGTACCGCCTATCAATTCAATTTTATATTCTTCAAGCAAAGAATTATCAACGTCAACTGATACAGTTATTTCATCGCCATTAGAAATAGCCTCATTGGGAGTAATTGTATAATCAACTGCACTTCTCAATGCAGCGTCAAAAGCAATAAGCTCCATACCGCTTAAATCTGTGCCATAATTTTGAATCACATCATCAACCCAGGAATATGAATCTGAAAGGGTTGCAGTACCATAGCCGTCATAACCGCTGAATAAGAGTTCAAAACCTCCGCTTACATCTGCTTTCTTTGTACCGCAAGATGTAAAACTTACACATATAGCTGAAGCCATTATGCCTGCAATAATTAATGTCTTTTTCATAGTATTTACTCCTTTATTTTGCATTATTTAAAATTTTTAAGTGTTACATCAAATAACCTGCCATCCTTATTGACTTCAAATGCAACCACACTATTTTCTTTTTGACGATTAGCTGTGGAAGATTCAGAAGGATCATAATATGCAAGTACTTTTGAATTACTTAAGGACATTTTTTCATCCGGCTCTCCATAAGTAGCAATTATATCATCAGCATTTGAATCGCCCAAAGCAATGCCTTTCGGTAACTCACAAACGTATACCTTGTCAGATTCATAGTAACTTCCAGTAAAAGTGGCAGAATGTGCAACTTTTTCGCCGTTTTCTTCTTTAATATCAAAAAGTCTGATAGCAGAATCATTTTTGATAAGGTCTGTACGCAATTCACTTTCCTCTGTTATAGTCCAACCACGAGATAGAATATCATTTATTTTAACTGGTAAAGCTATTACTTCTCCATTCAAACGTACTTCATAATCAAACAAACTGTTATTTGTCAATTCTGTCTGGAAATCAACTGATTCAGAAGCTGTTTCGATTTCATTCGCTGTTTCTGATTTTTCATCTGTGACATTAGTCGAATTAGAAATCTCTTTTTTATCATCGACTTTTTCATTAATTCCGCAGGCTGTGAGATTGATACACATAGCAGCAACCATTATACCTGCAAGTGTTGTTTTAAAACAATTCTTTTTCATAATAAACTTCCTTTCGGTTTTGAATTATGGGCATCTCTAAAAACCCGTTTGATTAAAGAAAAAACAGATAGGTGCGGCAGCTGCAAGGAAACCTTCCACAGGCGTGCTATCGCACTCCAAGGGAGGTTGACGAAGCAGATGACGTGCATAGCTAGCAGCCAATGTTGCACGAATACAGTCATACGTCTTATATAGAGCCTGATTTGCATAATCGAGAGGAAGTATATATCTTCTTCCTTTTTGCCCTGCTGCCAAAAGTACCGCTGCCATACTGCACGCTTGTCCAATGCAGTACATATAGATTTTATTCGAGCAGCTCTGAATAAGGTCGTAGATTCCAAGTCCTTCATTCACCTCTCCCCCAGGACAGCTAATGCAAATAGTAATCGGTTCAGGGGACTTCATAAGCCAAAGCATAGCTTTTTCAAAGGATACTGATGTTTCAACAGTAATCGGCTCATCAAGAAAAATACATCTGTCTGTTCTTGCAGTGTGATTATATTATAGCATATTTTAGTCGGAATCCTTTTGCAAGCTGTGCATATTTTTTGCACAATAAATGCAAAAAACGCTGCCCCGAAAGACAGCGTTTTTTGTTAAATGTCCAATTCATATTGTTTTTGGCGGTGTTTTGTTGTTTTTTCTTTCAAATCAGAACTTTTGCTTTTATTCATTAAAGTCCAATCAGGATTTTCTGCTGCAAGAATTGCATTAATCTTGCGTATATTATACTCTTTATGATATTGATCAAGCAATTCTTCAAGACGTTGATCACGTTTATCAAATGGATATGGATAATGAACACTATTTATAAAATCATGTCGTTCATCTTTTGAAAGTTGTAACCCTATCGCAATTGAAAGAATTGTATTTTTATTTGGTCTTCCTTTTCCTGTTTTATTGACAATTCTACTAATGGTACTTGGAGCGTAATCAATAGCAGTAGCAAAAGCTGTTGGATTTTTAATTCTATCAATATATTTGTAAAATATTTCTTTTGGTGAAGAGAGGTTTGCATCAACAACATTCCTTTCTTTGTTTTCAGAAAATCTGTTGATTATATCAATTTGTTCGGATGATAAATATTTTAAAATTGATTCTTTAAGAATCAAATATACATCCATTTTTAGATAGTGTGATCTTACATAGCCATCAATAGTGTCGTAAGCAATACGAAAAGCTGTACTAAGTGGAACTCTATTTTTTCCCGAACCTAATAAAGGAAATGCAATGCTTGGTACATCCATTTTTTCAGCTTCTTTTAAAGCATTAATATAACAATATGTTAACAATTTAGGTTCTTCTAAAAATCCGCCAAACCATTCAGGAACACTTACATGGATTATTTTTTTAGCTATAAGATTAAATCCAGAAGTTACACCAACTTGATTATCAGACAACTCTCCCAATCCTTTCCTTGCTTCTAAAAGCTCATCATAACCAGCAGCATAATAAAGTGCATTTGAGTATTTAGAACACGGTCCCGAAAAAGGAATCAAGGTTGTCACAATAGTGTGCACGTTTTGGTCAAGAAGATCACCAAACACTATTTCAAATGACATTGAGAAACACTCCTTCCTATATTATTTGTTATAATTATTATATCATATTATCAATCAAATTGCAAGTAAGCTTATCCAAGATTTTTGGCATTTTCTGACTGCACATTTCTTGACAAATCCAATCCGAAAAAGTGAGCAAAATGCTCTTATACTAATCCCTAAAATGTTAGTAGACAAAGATGATGAGCAAAAATGCTGTATGTCAAGGCGGACGACGAAAGCATGCTGTCGTATGGTGAGGAAGTCCAACGACGACAGACAGTATTTATGCCATTAGATTTAGGGCATCTCTAAAAACTCGTTTGATTAAAGAAAAAACAGATAGGTGCGGCAGCTGCAAGGAGAGCTTCCGAAGGCGTGCTTTCGCACTCCAAGGGAGGTTGACGCAGCAGATGTTGTGCATAGCTGTTTTTTCTCAAAAGGGGGTTTTTAGAGATGCCCTTTATCTACTGTTGTTTTAGGGATTAGTATTATTACGCATAAATCCCCTGTGCGGCAGATGATATACATTGTCGTTCAGGGGATTTTCATTTTCAATTCATCGCATTAAATTTTGGGAATTTTCCTGTTAAGAGCGTTAAGATTATTTTCGCCGATAATACTTCTATACCCGAGCGAAGTCCTTTTCATATGCATAGCAAGCTTATCGCTTGCAAGGGCTATAAACTCAGAATTAGTGGGACGGCTTGTGAAATTTTCTGTATTACAGCCGAAAAACTCATTTATCGCCGTTTTATCATTTCTGTTCCACGCAATTTCAAGAGCGTGGCGGATTGCTCTTTCGACTCGTGCAGATTCTGTCTGATGAATTTCAGCTACACGGGGATAGAGCTTTTTTGTAACAGCTTCCAGATATGAGGGGTTTGCCGTACTTTCAAGAATTGCAGTACGCAGGAATTTATACCCTTTAATATGAGCAGGAATGCCGATATTTCTTATAAGGTTTGTGACTAAAAGCTCAGCATCGTCACATTCATTATTATATTTCTTTACAGCAACAAGCTTGACAGTATTTGCGATTTCATCATAATTCAATGGTTTTGACAATACATAAGCCGCACCGTTTTCTATAAGCTGACGGGAAATAAAATCGTTCTCTACCTCGGAAATAACGATAAACTGAGGAGTATTTGTTCCGTTTGCATTGACCTTACGCATAATCTGTGCAGCATCTGAATGATTGAGCGAAAGATCTATAATAACTACGTCGGGGCAATCTCTTGCAATAGAGTTGAGGATTACCTCTGCGTCTTTTCTTCTTGTATATGCGTAAATATTATTTTCGTTAAGTTTTGATGCTATACGAATACCATAGTCAGCAGTATCGTCGCAGACAAACACCTTTAAAACAGGGGTATCCTTGTTCATTTCATTTCTCCCTTACATATTTTTTCTGAGCTTCAAAAGTATATTTCTATTTTCATGAAGCGTACTTTTGGAGTTTTCTTGAGTATTTCAGAAAATAAGCGTATAACTCCCAATCATATTAAAATTCTAACACATTTTAAAGGAGATGTCAATAGAAAAAACGAAAACGTGTCGAAAACATCATATATAGCCAATCGAAAGACGTTGATTTGTGACTTTTGACGTCGTATTTTGTCTTAATTTGTCGATAACTTACGGGAATATTTTTCCAAAATTTCTTTTAATTCTGCTTAATTCGTCAAGATATGCGGTAATTTCAGTTTTTTCTGTATAAAAGTGCAAGAAATATTATAGGGCATCTCTAAAAACCCCTTTTGAGAAAAACAGCTATGCACGACATCTGCTTCGTCAACCTCCCTTGGAGTGCGAAAGCACGCCTTCGGAAGCTTTTCTTGCAGCTGTCGTGCATAGCTGTTTTTTCTTTAATCAAACGAGTTTTTAGAGATGCCCTATATACGCAGTATCAGCTTGTAATATAAAAATAACCCTGCCAACTGAGAGTTCTTTATTATATTCTCTTATTCCTCTTCATCCGAACACTCCACCATTCCGTGTATAAGTTGAATGTAAATGCACTCTGCTCGGTCATGTTCCTCACCCTCGGTAGTCATCATCTGTCTGAGAAAGAAATCCTGTGCTTTCTCACGATCTTCCCAGACCTCTTTCTTGCCGTTACAGCTGATTGTAACCTTACGTGTTTTTGGCATTGCCAACTCAGAAATCATAAACATATAATCGCCTCCAATAATTTTGTTGCGAATCTATTATAGCGGACAGAAATATGCTTGTCCAGTTCTGTAGAATAATTGTAATAATTTTTGTGAAATGCGCAGCAAGAATTATAATTGCACCAGTGCATATTGCCTTGGATTTTATTTCCTTAGATCCAGCTTCTGAAAGAAAAAAGAATTATCCAGATTACAAAAATCCATTCTTTGATCTCCTTGAAATTATTCATATTCGGGGTCTTAGGGGCAAACCCTTAACAAGAAGATGTATTTTGACGGGATTTGCTAAAATGTCCGACAATATACCTTGCTTGCTATACTTGAAAATGGTATTTTTTTGTCAGCAAAATCTTGCTTTATAACACACATACACACTTCGCACGTTACTCATTATTCGATTTTATTCTATTAACATTAAATGATAATATTTATATAAATTTATTTTAATATATGTGGTGTAAAATAAACGTGTAAGTGTGTGAATCTTGTAATATGGGGATATTTTAGTGTGTGATTAATATGTTTTACACAGAAAGATGTGTGTATCAGTATATTTTTGGCGGACGATATGTGTATTCTGCTCCGATAAAACCTCTTGCTCTTTTGCCTTCATTGTTAATGCAGTTTTCTGAATATGAAAGTCCATATTCAGATGCATTTGCTTTCAGAAAAGAAGTAAAGGTTTTCTGCGACAAAGCACTTATTCCGTTTATACTGCACCAGCTCGTATAAGCCCAGTAAAATTCACGGGAATGTATCTGCTTTGAAACATCAAATTTGAAGTTATATTCTCTCTCTAAAAATGGTATTATATTGTTCATTTCACGTTCTGCAAGTACAAGATTATTTTTTGCTTCTTCACTTAAGGGCATCTCTAAAAACTCGTTTGATTAAAGAAAAAACAGATAGGTATGGCAGCTGTAAGAAAACCTTCCGAAGGCGTGCTGTCGCACTCCGAGGAAGGTTGACGCAGCAGATGTCGTGCTTAGCTGTTTTTTCTAAAAAGGGGTTTTTAGAGATGCCCTTAAAGTAAACTCAAAATCATTGGCAATTAATCGTTCCAATCCTTCTAGACACCAAAGAAAGATTCCCTCAATCTCTGAAATGAATTTTTCAGACAGATATTTGTCATTTACTCTGTTCTTGGAAACAGGTTTTGCCGTGAGAATAATCTGTCTGCGAAAGAATCCTCGGCTTCTGTCATAAAGGGATGACAGGGGACTATTTCCGAATGCGATAATTCGTGAATACAATTTTGCAAAAAAAGATGGTCTGCCTTTCGGCTCAATTTCAAGGAGAATTTCCGATGAAATAAGCTGTTTCAAAAAGTCTGTTTTTTCAAGTGCGGATATGTCCATATCATCATCAAGCATACACATTTTTCCTACAAGTTTTACTCTTGAAAATCGTGCTTTGCTTCCGTTATCAAGGTCGGAAATGCTTCCGTTGACAATATTGTTATTGCCCATAAGTTCATAAAGGACTCTGCCGATTCTCGATTTGCCTTCACCACCGTTTCCGATAATCATAAGCATCTTTTGCGCTCGTGTACTTGGTATGAGCAGATAACCCATATATTCCTGCAATGTCATAACATCTTCTTCGGACAAAAGCTGATTTAAAAATTCAATCCATTTATCCGATTTAGGTGCATCAGCTTTATAGTCAACATCAAGCCTGTTCATTGTAAATATCTTGTCTGTGTAAAATCTGAATTTACCGTTCTTGATTTTCAGCATTCCATTACGCACGTGAATGACATTTTCATTGAGAGCAGGCGGTGGAGTGTAGCATTTATATTTCAATGCTTCAATAATTCTTTTTGTTCTGTCAGCAATATTTCGGATGACATATGGCTTTATCAACTCATAGATCTCTTTTGACAGCTCCGATAAATTGTATTCGCCGTTTAAGTCAAAAAACACATTGTTAATGCAGTATAACCGGTGATTTTCAAGATATTGTGTGCAGAAAATATCCTCGTTGACATTGTTACCATCCCACCATTCAGGACGCTCTGTTTGATAGCAGTCTTTTTTCTTTTTAGCTGCATTCTGTTCCTTTAACACTTTTAATGCTTTTTCCTTATATGGCTGTACAAGACGGTCGAAATCTCCCGTAAGCTTATACTGTCTTGCTACCTGACGAAGTGATGTGATATATTGCGATATTGCGATTTCATCAGGGAGGGTGAGGATTTTTTCATAGATTTCGGTATTGTTGAGAATATCATCATAAGTTGCTGTATTACCTTTTCCAGACAGCTCATTCGGGATATTATTCATTATCTAATACCTCGCTTTTGGCAATCTCACGAAAATAGCCTAAATCCTCCCATACTTTCTTGTCAGGACAAAGATAGTTGTATTCACTTGAACCGTCCTTCTTGAAAGCATATCCAAAGCGGAATATGCCTCTCTGTAAGCCTATTCTGATGTACTGCGGGTCTTTGCCTGTTGCCTGTGCGATTTCCTTGATAGGAACATTTCTGCCCGTAAAAGTCGGCATAAAATCATTTTTCATTCTGTTACCTCCGATTATCTCTCTTTCTCTAATCGTTTTTTATTGCGTTTGAAAGAAATTCAGAAAAGCTCTTGACAACTCTCTGAGTTTCTGTTATAATTGTATCATAAAAATCCAGACATTTCAATTGTCTTGATTAAAATAGTACATACACAAATCTATCACAATTACTACTCCATCGGTAAAATAAAAAACGAAGAATTAGCTGGGGGAGCAATGAAAGGGGAAACAAATGAAAATATTAGACCAAGAGAAAACAAGAGCCAATATTGTAGCTCTGAGAAATGAAAGAGGGCTGTCACAAAATCAGCTTGCTGAGACTCTCGGTGCATCAAGAACTCACTATAATGGAATCGAAAACGGAAAAGCAACGATTACCGAAAAATATGTAATTACGCTTGCAGGATTTTACGGTGTTGATTATAAGGATATAGCTGTCTATGCTGAAAGTTATGATGCTGAGTATTACGATGCGTTAAGTAAATTCAATCATCTTATGAGCGATAACTTTGATAGTCTTAAATCTCGTGCCGTATTGCTTGATACAGCTACGTTTACAGGAAAACAGAACAGAAATATTCTGTCAACTATTCTTTATAATCTCGGCTATACCCTTGAAATAAAGGCATCTCAGGATGTCTGGAGTGACTATTTTACTCTTTCACAGACAGGAGACGGCCAACCTGTTTATGATATGCCGAGAGAATTGATAGAACTTTTTTCTGAGGGCTACGTTATTGCATTAAAAAAGACAGGCAAAACTATGTGTTACCTGTCTGTAAGTGAATATTTGCAGTTTGAGAATTATCTTGTTATGACAGTAAAGGGATTTACTTCATCAAATATCAGTGATTTTAAGAAATTTACTGTCAATAAAGAGGAAAATGAAGAAGAAACTCCGATAAATGAATTAAGAACGGAACTTGAAAGGATTACCGAAATTCTCGGATATTGTCGTGAAGCGATTGAACGCAGAGAGGGAAAGATAAATGAAAATGGCTAATGGTGTAGGCTCAGTCTACAAGCTATCGGGGAACAGGAGAAATCCATATATTGTGCGTAAGACAACAGGTTGGGATATTAATACCGAAACTGGCAAAAGGAAACAGCTATATGTAACTATCGGATACGCTCCGACAAGAGCAAAAGGACTTGAAATGCTAATGGATTACAATAAAAATCCTTATGACGTTGAAGCATCTAAGATTACATTTGCTGAGGTTTATGAGAAATGGTCTGCGGAAAAATTTCTCACTATATCAGAATCCAATAAAAAAGGATATCAGGCATCATACAAGAGCTGCGAAGCTTTGCACAACAGAATATTCAAGGAACTGAAATTGACTGATTTACAGGGGATTATAGATCATTGTGGTAAGAATTATCCAACTCTTCGTAAACTAAAAGTCCTGCTTAATCAGATGTATGAGTATGCTATGAAGTATGAGATTTGCAATAAGGACTACTCTCAATATGTTGATATTCTGAAATTCAAGGATAAGAATCCTAATAAGACGGATCGTACGCCTTTCAACGCTGATGAAATTAACGCTTTGTGGGTGCAGAAAGATAATATCTATGCTCAGATAGTGCTTATGCTCATTTACAGCGGTGTGAGAGTATCGGAACTGCTTGACCTGAAGCGCAAGAATGTGCATATTGATGAACACTATTTTGAAGTTGTAGAGAGCAAAACTGAAAGCGGTATTCGTATTGTGCCAATTGCTGATAAGATTTATCCGTTCTTCAAGCAATGGTATGAAAACGGCTGCGAATACTTAATTCATACTTCTGACGGAAAGCATTTCAGTTACCGTAATTATTATGATTCCTATTGGTCACCTGTAATGGAACTGATAGGCTGTTCACACAAGCCTCACGATACCCGTCACACCTGCATCTCAATGATGACCGAGAAGGAAATATCGCCTACGATGATAAAGAAAATCGTCGGTCATTCAGGTGCTATGTCGCTTACTGAAAAGGTATATACGCATATTAATGTACAGGAACTGTTGAAGGCTATCAATAAGATATAGGTATAAAAATAACCGCTGAGGGAAGTAATTTATCTCTCAGCGATTATACTTTTATGTATTTGATGTTTTTTCTTCTTTGGTGAGTACATGAATAACAAGTTTCATATGCCGTTGCTCGCAGTTGGCTTGCGTGTTTATAAAATGCTCAGGTTTATTATACCTATCGCACATATGGTTATGATAGACCATTGACCATACATATTTTTTTAATACACGTTCTTGAGACTCGAACCCTTTTATATTATCTGTTGTTAATGAAGTATAATTGCTGTACTTTATAAGCTTTTGCTCAACTATTTGCTTGTGTGAAGCAAGAATAGCATCAATGTTTGGAAATGATTTAGGCAACTTCTCATAGTCTGACGGATACAGCTGCTTCATGATTTCCATTGCTCGTGATAACGCTTGTTCAGGCATATAGGCTCGAATATCCAAACTATATAAATATGATAAACACCACACTTCATCAGCACATCTATAAAGCAGGTTTAAAGAAAGATTACGTTGGAGTATTTCTTGATTCATTAATTGTATAAATTTAAACTTAAATTCATTATCTTCATCTGAAATGGTTTCACCATTATTTGTCCTATTTTCAATTGATATGGCTCGTTCGGCATCATCCTGAGAGTATAGCTGAACAGTTTCTAAAAAGGCAATTATTTTCTCTGAAACAGCAATTCGTGGATGAAAAGTGGATTCTTCCATTTTTACTGCTTCAATTAACCCCTCACCGAAGATATAATCATCATTAATTGACATTTTTCCTTTAGTAAAGCCTCCCCGAAGGAACAAGCCATATTCAATTATAAATCTTCGTTGTATCTCGGATATTAATCCCATAAAAGTTAGAATCCGAGATTTTTCTTTTGTGACATCATCTCCAACTTCGATACACAAAGTAATGTTATCTGAAAATATTTTTGATTGAATATGTAGGTTACCAACCTCAGAAGCCATAGGCGAATCGTTGAATGATTTTACATAGCCAACGATATTAGTTATTGCTGAATGTATTGTGTTCAAGAATTCGGAGGCTTTATCAGGTGTTTCTTTAAAGAAAGCTTGATAGCCTAAAGTATCAAAATAAGCAATGTAGTATTCCTTTATAGGATTAGCGATATTGTTTTCCATATTCAACCTTCTTTCTATTACAAATAAGGCATCCATCAACCGATGAATGCCTTGATTTTTTGTTAGTTACCCGTTAGTTACGTGTTAGTTACCGTTCGAAATTCACCATATTTCAGACAAACCCAAACCGAACAAAACAACGCAAATACGAGATTTTCGCCAGTATAAAAAGGCGATTTCTTATCTCTTTGAGAACTGAGGAGCACGACGAGCAGCCTTGAGACCGTACTTCTTTCTCTCCTTCATTCTTGGGTCACGAGTGAGGAATCCAGCCTTCTTGAGAGCAGGACGAAGCTCAGCATCGAATTCGAGGAGAGCTCTGGAAACACCGTGACGGATAGCACCAGCCTGACCAGTTACACCGCCGCCTGTAACAGTGCAAACGATGTCGAACTTGTCGAGGTTATCTGTGAGAGCAAGGGGCTGACGAACGATGAGCTTGAGAGTTTCAAGACCGAAGTAATCGTCGATGCCTCTGCCGTTGATTGTAACATTACCTGTACCGGGGTAGATTCTAACTCTTGCAACGGAGTGCTTTCTTCTGCCTGTTCCGTAGTAGTATTTAACCTTTGATTCGTACATTTTAAAGCACCTCCTTAAAGTGTGTAAGCAACGGGCTTCTGAGCCTCGTGCTTATGCTCTGCACCCTTGTAAGCCTTCAGACGCTTAATCTGAGTTCTGCCGAGGGAGTTGTT
>JAZSPM010000051.1:0-2372 GCA_045537455.1 Candidatus Ornithomonoglobus sp.
TTTTTGTCTGTTCATAGGCAGCGAATGATAAGAGCTTTTATGTATTGAGAACTAAATTTTTTCGGACGAGGTATGTCGCCAAAGGCGGTGCCGAAGTACGCAAATTTAGTGAACAATATATAATTGCTCTTAGAATGAGCGTTAATACTCCACCAAAAAGCAGGGGCTTGGGGACGGCGATTGAGTCCCCTTAAACAGATGTTTCACGTGAAACATTTATCTTTTTCTCCATATTCTGCTGATTTTAGGCTCAGATTTTTTGTTTTTGGTATTCAAAAATGACGGTCTTTTTTCACGTCTCCATATAGGATTTACAAACACCGAATTTTCAACACCTTTATTTCCCACCTTAGGCAGCGGAGCAATAAACGGAACGCCGAAGCTTTTTCTTGCTCCGAGCATCAGTGCATATAATACAATTCCTGCAGCAATTCCGTAAAATCCCATCGTTGAGCCGAGCAAAATGAAAACAAGTCTTAAAATTCTGTAGCTCCAGCCAAGAGAATACTCTGCCGTGGCAAACGAGCCTATTCCCGTAATGGCAATGACTATTATCATAATAGGGCTTACAATTTTTGCACTTACTGCCGCCTGACCGAGTATAAGACCTCCTACAATTCCAAGTGTCGAGCCTATTGCTCCGGGCATTCTTATTCCTGCTTCACGTATCATTTCAAACGAGATATCCATCAGAATCAACTCCAACGCCGACGGAAACGGAACATTTTCACGTGAAGCACTTATTGAATAGAGTAGATACGTAGGAATTACCTCCTGATGATACAGCGTTGTAGCAAGATAAATCCCCGGTAAAAGTAAGGACGAAAACACTGTTATCATTCTTATAATTCTTGTCATGTTGGCATACGGAACCCTCATATAGCTGTCCGACACTGCCTGATTCAGTTCAAAAATTGTTGTTGGGAAAACAAGAGCCTTTGAGCTTCCGTTAAGAAGAAGTGCCACTTTTCCCTCTGTTAAAGCACGTGCAACTCTGTCAGGGCGTTCAGTTTCAAGAATCTGGGTAGTAAAAGCAAATGTATTTTCTTCAAGCATCATTTCAACTTCTTCAATAGATATTACATAATCCATGGTTATTCCCTTGATTCGCCTGAGTGCTTCACGGACTATGCTCTCATTTGCAATATCATTTATATAAAGAAGAACTCCCTTTGTTTTGCTGACTGTTCCGATAGTTACTCCCTGAGCAATAAGCTTTTCTGTTTTTATAATTTTACGGATAAGAACCGTATTTGTACGCAGTATCTCGCCAAAAGCCTCCTGAGGGCCATATATGCTCTGCTCATTCTGAGGTCTGTCTATGCTTCGTGTTCCCCAAAACTTTACATCAAGAAGCACCGCCTTTTTAAATCCGTCAACAAACACCGCACAGCTTCCGAAGTTAACCTCCTCCGAAACCTTATCCATACTGTTTGTAAGAGTTGCAGAGGAATGGCTTATAAATTTTTCTGCGATTTCATCCTCGTATTTATAAATCTCATCATCGGCGAAATACGGTATTTTCTGCATAGTCTGAATTACGTTACTCGAAACATAATCGGTATTTACCATACCCTCAATAAATACCACAAATGCACGCCTGTCGTTTTTCATACGAAGGTGACGTATTACAAAATCATTATTAAGCGGCACAGAAAAACGTTCTCTTATATATGCAAGGTTTTCTTCAATATCATCACTCACCAAAGGCGTAGGAGACGGTTTTTTTTCTTTTCTGATGTCATAATCAATATTTTGCTCCGATGGCTTTACAATAAACGACGTTTCAGGATTTGGCGGAACAAAATCAAATATACGCTTTAATCGGTTTATTATATTCATTTTATACAATTCCTTTCATTAAATTATTGTTTATTAGCGTAAGGGGACTGGCTGTCCCCTTACCAACCCCTGCTATTTGGTGTAGATAAAATCTCGAAAGCAATTCATATCTATATTCCAATCTGGGGCACACCTTACGTGCCAAAAAAACAGATTGTCATATACATATGAAATGCTTTCTCGATTTCTCGCACAGGGCAAACAGCCATAGAAATATTTTTGTCTGTTCATAGGCAGCGAATGATAAGAGCTTTTATGTATTGAGAACTAAATTTTTTCGGACGAGGTATGTCGCCAAAGGCGGTGCCGAAGTACGCAAATTTAGTGAAGTCGGAGGCCAAGCGGTCTTAGGAAGACAACAATGGGCACCAACTCCTTGGCTCACAGAACGACATGGCTACGATCCGACTTTGTGCGAGAAATCGAGAAAGCATTTCATATGTATATGACAATCTGTTTTTTTGGCACGTAAGGTGTGCCCCAGATTGGAATATAGATATGAATTGCTTTCGAGATTTTATCTACACCAA
>JAZSPM010000223.1:0-6777 GCA_045537455.1 Candidatus Ornithomonoglobus sp.
GAAGTTAGTACAGTAAAAAACACAGTAAATAAAAATATAGAAGTAAATATCGAATCCGGTGTGTATTATATTAGTGAAGCATTGAATTTTACTCCTGATGACGGAGGTACTGATGAGTACAGCGTGAAATATACAGGAAGCAATGACACGTATATAGACGGCGGAATAAAGGTAGGAAGCTTTACTGCTGTAGAGGGTAAAGACTATCTGCAGGCTGACTTTGATTCGGATGAATATATCTATGAAATGTACGTAAATGGACATAGGGCAAGTGCGGCAAGTAGTGAATACAGCTTCAGACCTACATCAATTTATAATGATGAAGCTACAGAGGAATCTGCTGACGGTTTTGTTTTCTCGGGTGATGATACGCTTCCGTTTGAGCTTGACAGCTATGACGGCGTTTTGCTTTCAAATTCAAATATGTGGGCATATATGCTTTGTCCTATTAAAAATTATGTATCAAATAAAGGTGCATTTGTTCTCTCTCAGCCGTATTTTTATTGGTACAGAAGTAATCATCATACAAACTATTATCCGATATATTTTATTAACAGTATGCAGTTTTTGGATACTCCGGGAGAATTTTATTTTGATAAGAACAGCAAAAAGCTATATTATTATCCTCTTGAAGGCGAAACAGTTCAAAATATAGAGGCATATGTTCCGAAAGCAGAAAAGCTGATAAATATTTCAGGAAGTGAAGAAGCATATGTAAAAAATCTTGAATTCAGTAATTTAACCTTCCGTCATGGTCATTGGACAAGAACATGGAAAAAAGGCTTTGCCGCATGGCAGGCAGAAAGCTATATTGATGAATGGACAACAACTTCTGACTTGAGCAGATGGACTAACATTATTCCGGCACAGATAGAGATGTCTTATGTTGACAATATCAGCTTTACAGGTAACAGCTTTGAAAACATGAGTGCAGGAGCAGTCAGATTTGTAGATAACTGTATTAATTCAGAGGTTTCAGGTAATATTTTCTATGATATTGGTGCCGCGGCGGTTACGATAGGCAATGCATCACATCGTGAGAGTTATTTTAAACAGAGTGATAAAATCTGTAAAAATATAGATGTAACAAACAATATTATACGTGCATCAGGTCAGATATATCAATCCTCATGTGCAATTACCGCATATTACGTAAATCAGTGTACTATTTCAAACAATGATATAAAGGACGTGCCGTATTCGGGAATTTCTCTCGGGTGGGGTTGGGGACAGGATGAGCCTCTATGCTGTAATAATAAAATTACAAATAATAAGATAACAGATGTTATGCATTCACTTTGGGATGGTTCACATATCTATACGCTTGGTAGTATGCCGGGAACTGAGATTTCAGGGAATTATCTTACAAGAACCGATGACGAGTGCGGAGGCGGCGGTTATTATCCTGACCAGGGAAGTGCGGACATTATTTATAAAAATAATGTTACTGAAAATGCACGTACGTGGAATATAGGTTGGGCAAACGATGCAATTCAATATGAAAATAACTTTGTTTCATACTTTAAGGAGTATACTTCGGGGATTTATGCATCAGATGTTCAAAAGGCAGGATTTATTGAATGTAAGGATAATACGTGGAATCAAGATGCTCTTGATATAATAAATAATGCAGGTCTTGAGTCTGAATATAAATACCTTTATGAGAAATGTAAAAAATATGTTCCTTTTATAATAAAAACAAATAAGGAATGGTATTTCAGTGATGATTTCTTCTTTGTTGAGGGCGGAGATTTTATAAGAGACGGCGGCGATGGTGTTGCGTATCATGACCTTGATGAATATAATACCTCAGATGGCACAGGAGACGGACCTGATTTTGGCGGAAGAATGAACAGAATTATGAGTATAGGAACAGGTGAGTGGCTTACATATAATATTACTGCACCTAAAACAGGTTATTATGATATTTATACAAGAGACGCTATCTATACAGGGAACAATAGATCTTATATTTATATAGACGGCAAGGAAATTCGTTCTCATAAATATCTTAAAAACACGGGTGCATGGGTAAGCTATGATGAAAACTATATCGGTAGAGTTCTTTTAAAAGAAGGAGAAACAAAGAATTTAAGGATAGAATTTGAAGGTTCGTTTAATTTTGCCGGATTTGTATTCGATTATGTAAAGGAATATAATGAAGGGGATATGGTTGAATATGAATTTGTAATAGATGAGCTTGACAATGAAGTACAGTTTGTGGGAAACGGCTGGGAAAATAAAAAAGGTTATGATTACAGCTATGGATTTAATACTCATAAATCATTGACAAGTGATGGGAACTTGAATTCTTATGCTGAATTCGGAGCTGATTTTCTCGAAAGCGGAATATATGAAATATATTCGTATATTCCGATTCCGAACAGTACCAGTCTTTCGAAGGTTGTTAAAGCAGATATCTCATGCGACACCGGAGTGTATACTGTAAGCTATAATTCATATCAGATGCCAAGCGGTTGGGTAAAGCTTGACGGAGAATATAAAATAACAAACGGCAACAGAGCGTATGTAAGATTATATCCCGGTGAAAAATATCGAACAGTACGTGCTGATGCGATTAGATTTGTAAAAATTGCAGACATAAATTAAAATTGGAGGATAAAACATGGAGCTTTATGTATCAAAAAACACTTTGAACGGAAACGGAACATTTGAGAATCCGTTTGAAACACTTGAACAGGCAAGGGACTACATAAGAAATGTTAAGCCTGATGAGGATGTATATATTAATATTTTAGGCGGACGTTACGAAATGAGAGAGTCTTTTGTTCTGAATAACGCTGATATATTAAAGAATAACCACAAAACTGTTTACAGGGCATATTCTGATGATAAAGTAATATTTGACGGAGGAATTGTCATCCCCGTATCAGAAGTAAAAAAAACAGAAGATGAGCAAATATTAACCAGAATTGTAGATAAAAAAGCAAGAGAACATATTTATGAAATTGATTTACAAAAATACGGTATAGAGCTTTCCGAATATGGTAACAGAGGTAATTACAGACCGTATGCACCTGCTTCAAATGAATTGTTTATTAATGGTAAAGCACAGAGTATTGCAAGATATCCAAATAATGGTTATATGCCGATAAATGAGGTTTTGGAGCATGGAAGTATCCCTTACAATGGTGAATATGATATGAGACCGGGCGTTTTCAGATACGAGGAAGAACGCTGTAATTATTGGTCGCAGGCGAAGGATGCATATGCATCGGGAATTTTTAACTGGGCATATGCAGACGATACAATTAAAATTAAGTCAATAGACACGCAGAGCAGAACAGTAACAACAGAGCTTCCTACATTACCCGGATTTTTTGCCCAAAGCTATACTAAATGGTATATTATTAATCTTCTTGAAGAAATTGATGTTGAAGGCGAATACTATATTGACAGAGAAAATCAAAAGCTGTATTTTTACCCGCCTGAGCTTAATGAAAATGCTCTTATACAGTTATCTGTAATGTCAGAACCGATGCTTGTAATGGAGAATACGGAAAATATAGAATTCTATGGAATTACTTTTGAAAATTCAAGAGGCAGTGCGATATATATTGAAGGCGGACATGACTGTGTAGTAAACAACTGTATTATGAAAAATCTTGGAATGATAGGCGTGCAAATTGGTCAGGGAGTGACATCTCTTCCTGATGGGCTTCATAACGGACATGGCTTATATGCTGAAGGTATTGAGCCTGTAAAGCCTGTATCACGAGAGATTGGTTCATATGGCGTGTACATATATGAAAATACAGCATGGGATTGCAACGGAGGAAAAAATAACGGTGTAAAAAATAGTCAGATATATTCAACAGGCATGGGTGGTGTTATTCTCGGCGGCGGAAATAGAAAAACTCTTGAGAGTGCAGATAATTTTGTAGATAACACAATCATATATAATGTAAACAGATGGGAAAAGGCATATAAGCCCGGAGTTCATATTTTGGGTGTGGGTAACAGAATATCTCATTGTGAAATGTATGATATGGATGGTAGCGCAATCCTGTTGCAGGGAAACGACCATATAATTGAATATAACAAGATACATGATGCCGTAAAAACAGTAGCAGATGCAGGTGCTATTTATATGGGACGTGATATAACGGCAGTAGGAAATAAATACAGATATAATTTTATTTATGATATTAACGGAAGCATTACGGCTGAGTGTGGAGTGTGTGCATTGTATTTTGATGATTATATGTCATTTAATGAAGTATATGGGAATTATTTCTACAACATAAAGCAGCATAATGATAACGGAGTGTTCAGTACAATTCTGTGGAACAGAGGAGGACAGACATCTGTTTCGAATAATATATTTATAGATTGCTCAATTCCTATAAGGCCGATGTTTAACGGATATATAGGTATTCACAGCTTACTTCGCAAAGGAAATAATGTAATTGCACAGCGTGCTTTGACAAAGGATGAAAACGATTTAAGAGGCGTTGATATTACATCGCCGGTTTACAAAGAAAAATATCCATATCTTTATGAGGTTTATGAGGGAACATATAAAAATGAGCTTATGATATGGAATAATGTAACTGTAATGAATGATTTATCAGGCTTTGTCGACTCTGAAAACTATGATTTTACGGTAAAAGAGGAAAATTTCATTGTTAGAAATTATGAAACTGTCAATGTCTATGATTTTTTGCGTGGTGTATATAATGAAAATAAACGCTTTGAAGTAACAGACTTTAAAAAAATAGGTGTCCAGAAAAATTAAGTTAATAAAAAGGAGAATTTAAAATGACATTAAGAGAAAAGATTTTACAGACATTTGTAGTTACAATAAGAGAGATAAACAAGCATGGAGGAGCAGAGGAGTTTTTTGAAAAGTATCCTGTAGGCGGAATGTATTTTCACGGTGGTAAAAGGCTTGTAGATGAAAACGGCTTGGATATTGGTACGTCTACTACATTTGAAAAGCTTGAAGAATGTAAAAGAGCTTCAAAAAATAAATTGTTGATTTGTGCTGACGGAGTAAGCATCAAGGGTCAAACTTCTTTTATACACGCACAGAAATCGCTTGGAGCTTCTATGAATCTTGAAGATGCGTATAATTATGGAAAATGTATAGGTATGCAATTAAATGACAGAGGTATAGATTGGGTACTTGGACCGAGTATAGATATGTGCTTTGATCATTTGATGTATCTTGAAGCGATTACGGATGACCCTGAAAAGGCTGTTAAAATATATACACAGGTTATAAAAGGTATACAGGATCAGGGTGTTGCGGCAACAATCAAGCATTTCCCGGGATTGGGAACATACTTTGTTAATATGCACATGGCTCCGGGTTCCAATATTATGGAATTTGATGAATGGATGAATACATATGGTTATGTGTATAAAGAACTTACCAAGGTCGGTGTACAGTCCGTAATGACAACTCATACAACATTAAAATCATATGATAATTCAAATGACGGATTTTATCCGATAGCAACATATTCCAAGAAGCTTACAACTGATTTATTAAAAGGTGAACTGGAATTTGGCGGAGCTGTTGTCACAGACGCATTAATAATGGGAGGAATGGCAACAGGAGATTTGGTGAAGGAAACGGTGCAGGCATTTAAAGCGGGTGCTGATTTGTTGCTGTGGCCACCTGTTGAAGCGGCTGAGGCTATAGAAACAGCTATTTTAAATGGAGAGATTCCAATGAGTCGTTTGGATGATGCCCTGGAAAGAATTAATAAGCTTAAAACTTTCAGAGAGGAATCACTGAAGAGAAATGAATATGATAAGCCTGATGCTGATTTTGTAAATAAAAAGTTGGTTGAAATTGCAGGTAACGGAATTTGTCAGTTAAGAAATGATGCAAACATACTGCCTCTTAAAAAAGAAAAATATAATAAGATATTGATTGTAGACGTAACGGATGAGGATAAAAAGTCATCGGATTTATTGCGTGAGGAAATTGAAAAATATGGCATAAAGGCTGATGTTAAAAGAGAGATATACGATGAGCCGTCACGAGTATGTTGGCAGGATGATATAGATGAATTGCAGTCACAGTATGATCTTGTTATATTTAATATGAACGCATACTTTGTTGCAGAATGGAGTTTTTCGCATATGTTGATATGGGCTTCTCATTTATTTAATAAAAATAAAAAGATTATAGTAAACTATGGTTCGCCGTATTTTGCGATTGATTATTTTCCTGAAGATCCTACATTTATAGAAATGAATTGCAATCCGACAAAGGAAACTATAGAATTACTTGTAAAAGGATTATTTGGAGAAATAGAGGTTACAGGCAAGAGTTTACTACGGAAAAATACAAAAAGGTAATTTAATGATTTAGAGGAAAAAATCTTTTTCGGAAATAAATGTAATTCGACCAGTTAATCATATAAAGAATTTCGGTGATACACAGAGGAGATTATTGAGAGAGTGTGAAAAAAGTCTGTAAATTTGGTTCCTTCTATGATAGAATAGAAATATATCATAGGAGGAATTTTTTATGGCAAAGAGAAGAAGAGAAAAAATGAGTGAAAGGAAAAAGAATATCATAGCCGGTTTGATTCAGAAATATGATATCAAAACAGCAGCAGATATCCAGGAAGCATTAAAGGATTTGCTTGGAGGAACAATTCAGGAAATGATGGAAGCCGAGCTTGATGAGCATTTGGGTTATGAAGAATATGAGCGTAGTAATAATCCTGATTACAGAAATGGAGTAAAACATAAAACTTTACGCAGCTCATATGGTGAAATACCCATTGATGTCCC
>JAZSPM010000138.1:0-3650 GCA_045537455.1 Candidatus Ornithomonoglobus sp.
GTTATGATTTCTGGTATCCTGCAAAAATAGCCATTATACTCTTCTTCTGTTTCTACTTCCTCAAAATACTCTGTTATTCCGTTATTTTTCATAATTCTATTATACCATATCTGTCAAGGTTTTGAAAATTGATTTGCGTGATAATATATGGGCATCTCTAAAAATATGCTTGTTATTTATTTTGATAATTTCTCTTGGAATAAATGTTTAATCTTAGTGTTTATTTTGAAATGTCAAAAAACCTCTTAAAAATATTTAGAATATGTGCTAAATAAAAATTAGTTTATATATTGACTTTAATATGTGGATGTGGTATAATTACAATGCACCTGTATTATTTCCACTTGTAAATACAGGGAGTATATTATATGGAGGTAAAAAATGATTAAAAGGATTATTTCCGGTGCAATGAGCTTGATAGTTTCCTGCTCATTGCTGACATCTGTTGATATATTTAATCAAAAAGATGTCGTAATCAAAAATCAGGTTGATAATCAGATCAGCGGCAATGAAGATTATAACCTGAACTCAACGAACTCGTTGGGTAATTACATTTGTGAAGTGGCGACAGAACAACAAAGGCTTGCTAATACAGCATCAGCTGCGGAAAGTGAGATTTTCGCAGTCAGCCAACTGGAATTTGACAATATTTCCGGTGAATTTATTGTCAAATCATCACAGACAAAGGCTTGTACAGCAAAAGTAAGTATTGTGGAAGAAACAAGTGGAGAAACAGTACTTGAGAAAACTGCTGACGTAAAAATCGGTGAAGATGTTATAACAAAAGGAACAATCAATGTATCTGAGCTTCCCGAATTTTATTATGTAACAGCCGAACTCTTTGATGCAGAAGGTAAATCATTATGCAGCAAGATTACGTGTGAAACATACACAAAAACAATGCAGGAAATTCTTGCTGCCGACATCCATGATTTTGACGAAAATCTTGTAGTAAATCTTGACGAATCAGAAGATACAAACTTCCTTGTACTTGACGAAGAAACAATAATAGCCGAAAGTTCAGAGGACACAAATAATCTTGAATCTGCGGACTATGAAAACAATGTCTTTGTTTTCAACAATGCAGACGAAACAATTCAGGACCTCAAGGAAGGCGATAATTTCTATATTCAGGCTTCAGAGCAGGATATAATTGCCGTATCTGTTGATTCAGTTGAGGTAAACGAAAACAATCAGGTTATCGTAAGCGGTAACGACGAGAATGTTGAAGAAATGTTCAGCTTCATAAAGTTTGAGGGTACAGCTGACACAAGTGATGCCGAATTTGATATGTCAACAGCTGATGAGGGTGTTGAATTAGAGGGCATGGTTGAAGCTTCAAATTTCATGGAAAATGTTGATGCATTCAAAATTAACATTAATGGTACATCAAACAAAAGAGGACTTTTTGATGTTGATGATACCTTTGAACTACAGATTACGAAAAAATTTCCTATTGAAGATAAGGATGTAGGGTTAAAGGCAAGCATTGAAGTTGGTTTTAAAGTAAGTTTCAGTATTTATAAGAAAAGAAGTTACGTAAACTTAGAATTAAAATCTGAATTCCCATTCAAGGTTTCAGCAACTTTAGGAGAAAAAAAGGGTTCATCTCTAATAAAATCATTTGGTACGGCAGTTATTCCTCTTCCTGTTGCAGGTATTAAGCTTGAAATCGAGCCTAAACTTGTAGTAGAGGCAAAAGTTACTGTAGAAGCATCATATAGTGCAACTCCCGGATTCTCATTGACATATGATTCCGATGTAGGAACAAACTTCAAAAAGCTTTCAGATAGTTTAAACAGCGATGAAAAATTCTCATTGAATGTAAGCGGTGAAGCTTTTATAGGAATTGATTTCTCACCAAGACTTGTTGCTGTTTCTGAAAAAATTGCTAAAATTGAAGTCGGGTTGAAAGCAGGACTGAAAATTACAGCGAAAATGGAAAATACGATTTCTGAAGGTAACGAATTTACTGTTTTAGGCGTTAAGTACTGCGGCAGTAGCGTTCATGCCTGTGGTTTGTGCATCAAGGGAACTGCTGATTTCGTTGTCGAAGGTACAGCAAAATTAAAAGTATTATTTGCTGAGGCTAAAGCAAGCATAAATATAGCAGCCTTGCCATTACCTGATTGGTATTTCTCTATAAGCAACAAGGGTAAATTCGGATGGGGAAGCTGTCCAAATCTTGCTTATAATACAACATTTACCATATTAGATAAAGACGGAGTTCCCGTATCTGGAGCTAAGGTAGTTGTTGATTCCAATGAGTATTATACTGACGGAAACGGTTTTGTAAATCTTTATGCAAAATGTCAAGGTCACAGCTATAGTGTGTATGTTGACGGAGTGAAGAAGAAAAGCGGATCTTTCACAATTTACAACAAAAAAAAGGATCTGACTATTAAATTAGACGGTTCTGCTGTTGTAACAAGTGATACTCCTGTTTCTACAGCAACTGCTCCTGTAATTACAACTGTTAAGAAAGTAACAACAACAGTAACAAAGAGTGAAAAGCAGCAAATGATGACAGCTATCGATTCCGGTAGATTAGGTGATAACATCAACTACATCCATTATGCTGACGGTTTCATGTGGATACACGGTTATGGTGATATGTATGATTATTCATCTTGTCCTTTCAGGTATCCCGAAAAGATAACAGATATTGATATTGAGAGCGAAGATCCTGCAAGCGGACTCAATATCACAAGTATTGGTAATAATGTTTTCAGAAATTGTGTAAATGTTCCTGAATTTAACATTCCAAGTACAGTAAAAAGAATAGGTCATAATGCATTTTATAACTGTAGCGAAGCGAAGTTTACTGACTTTGCATTTACATCAAATTTAACTTCAATTGGCAATTATGCATTTTACAATTGTAACAAGCTTAAATTTGGTGATCTGAAATTCTCATCGAAATTAACATCAATCGGCTCATATGCATTTTATAATTGTGACGGAATTACAAATGCAACTATTCCCGGTTCTGTAAAGACTATCGGTGACAATGTATTTGATGATTGTTCATCACTTAAAACATTAGTTGTAAAAGACGGTGTAGGAACAATCGGAAACTATATTCTCAACAAGTGTATTGCAGTTGAGAGTGTTACATTCCCATTTGTAGGAAACACTCTTGAAAACACAAACAAATCCGACAGTAATTACCAGTTAGCTGCAAGATTGTTTAATTCCAGTGTAGAAGGCAAGACATATTATACAGGTAACTATTATGTACCGTATTCACTTAAAAAGATTACAATCACAGGCGGTACAAGAATTCCAACAAATGCTTTCGAGGATTTAAGTGAAGTTACTGAAATCATTATTCCTAATAATGTTACAAGTATCGGTAATAGTGCATTCTATCGTTGTACTTCAATGACAACAAGAAATCTCACTAATAAACTTACATCAATAGGAAGTTCTGCATTCTATAATTGTAATGCAGCAAAATTCAACGATATTGTATTCCCGTCTACATTAACTTATATCGGTGCATCAGCATTTTATAACTGCGATAAGATTACAAATGTAACTATTCCAGGTTCTGTAAAGACTATCGGTGACTACGCATTTGAAGATTGTTCAGCAATCAAAACATTAGTTGTAAAAGACGGTGTTGGAACAATCGGAAGCTATATTCT
>JAZSPM010000076.1:0-2151 GCA_045537455.1 Candidatus Ornithomonoglobus sp.
TATATTGAATCTCTTATTAAAAAGGTTAAAGATGCAGGAGCGATTGGTATAAACTTTAACAAGGATAATGCATCGTTTGAACTTGTGCACTTATTCCGGGAAAATGACCTTCTTGTGTCCATATGGACAGTTGATAAAAAAACGGAAATGCACGAAATCATATCCTACAGACCTGATAATATTACTACAAGAAGACCTGATATTTTAAAAAGGGAACTTGAAATAGTAGAAAATGTAGATTAGTTAGAAATTTTCAGGCAAAAGAATATAAGTAAAACAAAAAGGAGATATTATTATGAAAAACAAAAAGAAGATTATAACTGCTGTTATAGCGGTTGTTCTTGTTATCGGTATTGTAGGTGCAGGAATAGGTCTTTATACGAAGAGGTATTCCAAAGATAAAAATGATACCGAGGAATTATACAGACAAAATGTAGCTTCTGTAGGATACGAAAATACTGTTGAAACAGCATATCCTCAGACTGACCTTTACGGTATTATTGATGAGCATTTTCGTTCAGAATTACCTGAAGGTAAAACCGAAAAGAAGGCTATTGTTATCGGATTTGACGGCTGCCGTGCCGATGTGCTCACACAAGCCCAGCAGGAAAACAGCGCTGTAAATGCACTGCTTCAGGACGGTGCTTCAATTAATCTTCTTTACTGTGGCGGTGTAAATTATCCCGAAATTAACACTCAGGATACTTCAACCGCACCCGGTTGGTGTTCAATCCTTACAGGAGTATGGGCAGATAAGCACGGAATTACAGGCAATGATATTACAAAGAGTATGGATACTAAGACTCTTATGACCACTCTTACTGAAGAAAAGGTAATTGACAGTGCTTCTTTTATCACAAAATGGGCAGGCCATTTTTCAAGAAGAAATGCAACATATCTTCTTGAAAAAGAGTATTGTGAAGAAAACAATCTCGGTGTAAGCTTCAACAAATGCAAAAACAACGAAGCATCTCATCAATTTGTACTTGAGGAAGTAAAAAAAGAGAATTGTGCTGATTTTGTTTTTGTAATTTACGAGCATACTGATTCCACAGGACACGGTAAAGGCTTCACTATCAATAATCCCGAATATCAGCAAGCTTTCAAAGATTCCGATGCCTGTGCTTTTGAAACTCTCGAAGCAATAAAAGCAAGAGAAACCTTTGAAACAGAAGACTGGCTTATCATTATTACTTCTGACCACGGTGGCATCAGAACTAACCACGGCGGCGAAAGCATCCAGGAAAGAATGACATTTGTTGTAATGAACAAGGAATGGAACTAAAAAAGCGAAGTCTCCTTGCTTTTGCGGGGAGGCTTACAGTTTTTTAGAAAGAGAGGAATATAAATGTTGAGAAAGTATTCGCATATAGTAGTTATAGGCGTTGACGGTGCAGGCAGTTGGTTTAAAGATGCCGATACACCAAATTTTGAAGAAATATTTAAAAATGGAGCAATTACATATTATGCTCTTTCTTCAAAACCTACCATAAGTGCAGAGTGCTGGGGCTCAATGCTTATCGGCGTGGGACCTGAGGTTCATAAGCTGACAAACAAAAGAGTTTCAACTTTGCCTTATCCTGTATGGTCAAAGCACCCTACGGTTTTTCGCCGTATAAGAAAGGCATACCCGAAAGCAGAACTTGGCTCTTACTGTGACTGGAATCCCATTAACAAAGGAATTGTTGAAAAATGTCTTGGTGTAAACAAGAAAACTGCCCGAGATAAAGAACTGACGCCTCTTGTCTGTGACTACATCAGTCAGAAGAAGCCGGATTTTCTTTTTGTTCATTTTGACAGCGTTGACGGTGCAGGGCACAGTAACGGATACGGAACAGAAAATCACATCAAAGCTATAAATGCAATTGACAAACTTATCGGCGATGTTTATTTTGCGATTAAAGGCGCAGGCATACTTGACGATACACTCTTTATGGTTATTGCAGACCACGGCGGTACTAATAACGGAGAAGGCAAGGGTACTCACGGCGGTTGGACTGATGAAGAGAAATATGTAACCTTTGCCGCAGTCGGCAAAAATATAAAAAGCGGTGAAATCAAAGAAATGAATATCCGTGACCTTGCAGCTATTGTCCTTTATGCTATGGGTATAGAGGCTCCCGGCTTTGATGAAAAGGGCTGGACTTCACA
>JAZSPM010000086.1:0-5344 GCA_045537455.1 Candidatus Ornithomonoglobus sp.
ATTTCATGGAGTGGTATGAAATTCCAAATGAATAAAGGGTACCTCTAAAAACTTTTGATAAAAACATAAAATGCTTATGTTACAAAAAGTAGTGACATAAGCATTTTTTATAAAAGGGAACTTATATAATGGTATAAAAAATCCCCGAAAAATCGGGGATAAATGGTGCCGAAGACGGGACTTGAACCCGTACGGGATTGCTCCCGGCAGATTTTGAGTTTTATACAACGAATGTTAATGAGTATCATTGAACAATGTAATGTATCGTTTAATTAACGCAAAATCGGCACTTTTTTTGTAAGATTTTAAGAGAAATCTCGAAATTACGCTGTTTTGAAAAAAATGTAAAAAAAGGTTGTTTTGGTAGATTTGGGGTAGAACTATATCAAAGTTAGATATGGTAGACAGATTTTTATGTTGGTAGCACCTGAGTTGACAAAGTAAAATTACGAGCGAACAATGCTTTCACAAGAAAGTGTTGTTCGCTTTTTTTATTTGTCGAAAAACAGAATATTTTATATCAGCACTTCTTGTACAAACTGTACGGATGTGCTTTTTTTATTTTCTTAAACAGTAATAATTTTTCTGAATTATATCAGTTTTCAACTGTTACTTTCAAGTAATAAGATAAAAAAAATAAAAGGGAGGAAATGGTATGCCAAAACTCAGAAAGCATCCTACCTATGATTTCACTGTTATAAGTAACAAGATGTATCGTGACCGGAATTTAAAGGCAATTGACAGAGGTCTCCTCGGTACAATGCTGTCACTTGCTGATGGATGGGATTTTTCAATAAAGGGATTAGCAAAAATACTGCCTGATGGTGAATCGGCTATTGCTCATTCTCTGAAAAGAATCGAGAATGCCCATTACCTTTTCCGCAAGCGTAACTATAAAAATGGCGTTATTGTCGGTTGGGATTACATAATCAGCGATGAACCAATGGATGAATTATATGCCGAGGAAGAAAAACGGAAAGCAGACAAGGCATCCAAGTCAAAGAAAAATGAGTCAGATGAAAGCTCACCTGTTTTTTTACCTAATCTTGATGTTGATTCTCTTGATGTGGAAAATCACGATGTAGATAATCAAGATGTAGAAAACCAACACGATAATATAATAACAAACAATAAAACATCAAAAAATAAAGAATCAATTGATAAAATATCAATCAATCTTTCATCTGACGGAGTGTCAAAAAATTTCCGTTCACCGAAGTCATTTAACGATAAGAATGATAGATTGAAAAATAAACTCAGCGAACAGAGAGAGGATATTGAGCTTTTAATCAAATCAAACATTGAATATGACTGGTATCAGGATTTCTTTGATGAAACACCTGATAACAGTATGAACAAAGGTAATGTAACATTTGCAGGAAGTATTGCTGAAATTGATATGCTTGTAGGCATTATCGTTGATTCGATATGCTCCGAAAAGCAGTATATCCGCATTGGCAAGGAAGATATGCCCCGTTCCGTAGTTGAAAGCAGATTCAAGAAACTTGAAATGAAGCATATTGAATATGCTCTTAAATGCCTTATGCTTAACACAAAGGAAATACGTAATCCTGTTGCATATCTTACAACAGTTTTATACAACGCAAGCTTTACCTGTGATTTTGCTGAAAACAATGAACTGAAAAACAGCGACCCTGCACTTTTCATTCCACAGCAGTTTCACAATGAAGAATTTAAGGATAAATACTATGATAATTCAGTATTCCGTCCTGCAAAACATTGAGAGGAGGTGTTTTTATGGCAAAGACAATCATTGCTCAGTCAGGAGATATTGTGAACTATGATAATATTATCGCAATTTATACTGACGCAGAGAAAAGATTACAGAACGATGATTCAATCACAGTAGAGTACTATGTTAAAGCTGACTCTGCAAATTGTACATATACGCTTGGCATATATGAAACTGAAGAAGAAGCAAAGGAAGTGGTTCATCGTTTTGTTGCTTGGCTTCAGAATGAAATTTTCGGTGTTTATAATTTTAATGCCGATGCCGGAGGTGATTAAATATGACATCTGATTTTGAGCGTGGTACAAAAAAGACGATTGACCTCTCCATTAAAGCTGAAAAGCTTACATCCGATATTCTTAAATCAGCGATGCGGGAGTTTCTGAATGGCAAAACAGCTAAAAAAGGAAGAATGTCCTATTCACAGCTTGTGAACAAGACAAATGGTAAAATTGAAAACATTGAAGTGAATAACAGCAATATTGCAGACTTCCTTAATACAGCACGGAAATATGATGTGGATTTTGCTCTTAAAAAGGACAAATCTACAAGTCCGCCTGTATATCACGTTTTCTTTTCAGCAAGCAAAAGCGATAGCTTTCAGAAAGCTTTTTCAGAATATGCTGACAAGGTTCGGAATAAGAATGCCAATCGTTGTGAAGTCAACCGTGAAACGCTGGCGAATCACGCTCGGAAAATTCAGAATAAGCCACGCAAAAAGCAGAAAGAGCGTGAGAAATCAAGATACAACACACGATAGCTGCAATAAATACCGGAGGGGTTCAAATGAAATTTTTTAAGAAAGTAATTCCCAAGGCACGTTCCGATTACATCAAGGAGGTAAGTTGAAATATGAAGATTGACAGCAAGAAAACTAAGGAACTTTTTCTACTCTGTATTCCGTATATGATTTTTTCATATGTTGGCAATAAAATCTGTTACGCATACAGAATTGCAGAGGGCAAGGACATCTCTGAAAAGATGCTTCCATTTCTCAATGGTATAGGTGATTCCTTTGCAAAAGTTTTCCCAAGTTTTAACCCTGTAGATATTCTTGTAGGTATTGTTATTGCAGTAATTATGAAGATGATTCTGTATATCAATTCAAAAAATCGAAAGAAGTTCAGACAGGGAGAAGAATACGGCTCAGCTGTATGGGGTACTCACAAAGATGTTCAGCCATATATTGACTTGAATAATTTTTCAAACAATGTGATTCTTACACAAACGGAATCGCTGACAATGGGCAGACCGTCACATCCGAAATATGCAAGAAATAAAAATATTCTGATTGTTGGTGGTTCAGGGGCCGGTAAAACCAGATTTTTCGTAAAGCCAAACCTTATGCAGATGCACAGTTCCTACGTTGTTACTGACCCAAAGGGTACAGTACTTGTGGAGTGCGGTAAAATGCTTCAACGTGGCAGACCGTTAAGGGACGGAACAGGAAACATTATCAAAGACAAGAATGGAAATACCGTATATGAGCCGTATAATATCAAAGTCTTTAACACCATAGACTTTGCAAAGTCTATGCATTATAACCCGTTTGCATATATATCTGAAAAGAACAGGGAAAAAGATATTCTGAAATTTGTAGAGGTGCTTATCAAAAACACTTCATCATCACAACAGCCAAGTGGCGATGATTTCTGGGTTAAGGCTGAAAAGCTTTTGTATACAGCGTATATTGCAAATATTTTCACATTATCACCTGTGGAGGAACGTAATTTTGAAACTCTTATTGAAATGATAAATGCGTCTGAATGCCGTGAGGATGATGAGGATTTCAAAAATGCTGTTGATATTCAGTTTGAGTGCCTTGATAACTGGCTAAATAATGTCAAGATACCTACAGATGATGAGGACTATGAAGATTATCAGTTTATGAATGAGTTTCCTCCCTCAGAGGAACAAAAGCGTATTGGTGCTTTTGCAATAAAGCAGTACAAGGCATATAAATTGGCTGCGGGTAAAACTGCAAAGTCAATCTTAATATCCTGTTCTACAAGACTTGCACCATTTGCTATTGACGAGGTGCTGGAGATAACCTCTTATGATGAACTTCACCTTGATAGGCTTGGTGATGAGTTGTCAGCACTATTTGTTATTATCTCCGATACAGATGCGACATTTAACTTCCTTGTCGCTATCATGTATTCACAGTTATTCAATCTGCTCTGTACAAAAGCTGACAACAGCAAGGGCGGAAGATTGACATATCACGTTCGCTGTCTGCTCGATGAGTTCGCAAATATTGGCGAAATACCGAACTTTGACAAGTTAATTGCTACAATTCGTTCCCGTGAAATATCTGCAAGTATCATCTTACAGACTAAATCTCAGCTAAAAGCAATATACAAGGACAATGCCGATACTATCGAGGGTAACTGCGATACAATGCTGTTTCTCGGTGGCAAAGAAAAAACTACGCTGAAAGAGATTTCAGAAAGTCTTGGTAAAGAAACTATCGACAGCTTTAATACATCTACCAATCGTGGACAGAGTGAAAGCTATGGTATGAACTACCAGAAACTTGGTAAAGAACTTAAATCGCAGGACGAACTTGCAGTAATGGACGGTGGCAAATGTATATTACAGCTCCGTGGAGTTAGACCATTCTTCTCGGATAAATATGATATAACACGTCACGATAACTATCATCTTCTGCTTGATTATAACCCGAAACAAGAGTTTGATAGCGAAAAATATGTAAACGATAGAAAAGAAAGACGTTTACGAATGAAAAAAAGCGATGCTTTTACAGAATATGAAAGCAACGTGACAGAAACCTCAGCTAAGGCAGTATAAAGAAAAAATGCTATGCTGACAGCGAAGAATCCGAAAAAAAGATATAATCGGATGAAGCTGAAATACTGATTTGATTTTAAGGAGTTTTTATTATGAATAACACAAATATTTCTGCTGTAGCAACAGCACAGACAACAAACAAGCGTAATTGGCTTACTAAGGGAAGTAAGCTTGCAAAGAAAGCAATAATGTCACTCACTGTTTTCTGCTGTATGGCTATGATGTGTGGTACAACAGCTTTTGCGGAAGGTGAAGCTACAGGTGTTGTTGATACTTCAACATTTATCACAACAGCGTGTACCGTGCTTAAATCCGTTATCTGTCTTATCGGCGGCGGTGTTTCTCTTTGGGGTGTTGTAAACCTTCTTGAAGGTTACGGTAACGATAACCCCGGTGCGAAGTCTCAGGGCATGAAGCAGCTTATGGCTGGTCTTGGTCTGATCCTCCTCGCTATCATTCTCGTACCTGTACTTGAGGGTATGATGACGGGTGCGGTTTAAATATATAAGCTGACATAAAAAACAGATTACAGTGGCGGGTGGTTTGTGGGAAGTAATCTGTAATCTCATAGTAAGGAAGTGATGAAAAATGGGAGTAATCAGTGATGCGATAGATGCCCTTGAAGATTGGTGCTGTGACTTGTTCAAGGACGGTATCAAATCTCAATTTGACGGAATATCCACACTTCTGAGTGATACGTTTTCACAGACAACAGGAAGTACAGGACTTGTGCAAAGTTTTATTACAAAACATCCTGCACAGTTCACAGGTGCAGCAGATGGT
>JAZSPM010000007.1:0-3412 GCA_045537455.1 Candidatus Ornithomonoglobus sp.
TCAAAGTCGATATCAATGTAAAATCTCAACGATTCGTAGGTTTCTGTTGTTGTCCAATAACTGCCGAATTCCCCATTATTCATAGCATTAATCACAGAATTAGGGCTGTAAACAGACTTCTCACGATTAAAGGAATATCCGTCATACCAACGCTTACATTCCTCAAAATCCATATTATATTGAGTACATAATGACTGCACCTCTTCTTCTGTAAAACCAATATATTCAGCCAACCTAAAGGGTTGTACCATTGTATGCTCTCTGAAATTATTCAGCGCCGACTGTGTGCCGTATTTCTTGATAGGTAGAATACCAGTGATATAAGCAAGTTTAATGAATGCATCAGCCCCTCCACCTTTGAACATTCCACGCAAGAAGTTGACATAATCATCCTGCAAAGACTGATTATCCTTTGCCTCACGGAATAAGCAATCCCACTCGTCAATAATGACGATAAACTGCTCATCCGTTGCACTATAAATGCTGAACAATGCACCTGCTAATGAAGTTTCACCTTCATCAATCTCATTAGGATAAATCTCAAGCAATTCTTCGATAACTTGCTCTTGCATAAAGGAAACAATTTCTTTTTCCAAACCACGTCCCTTTGCAAGACTATTTACCCACTGCACGTCAATATAAATAACTGTATTTTTATTTAGTTCATCCTCAAATGTCGGTAGTTCTGCAATTTTCAACCCAGAGAATATTTCTCTTGAATCACAGCCCTTACTGTAATATGCTGTCAGCATATGTGCCGCAATGGACTTTCCGAAACGGCGAGGTCTGCTAAAGCAGATGAGTGGTCGCATCTTACCAATTCTGTTATTCGTAAATTCAATTAAACCAGTTTTGTCAACATAGGTATCGTCACCTGCAACAATCGAAAACGCCTTATTTCCCGGATTTACATACTTTCCCATGTGGCACAGCCTCCTTTAGTTTCTGTTATTAATTATTATATCATAAAAATTGTAAAATTGCAATAAATTTAGAGAAATTAATCCCATACCGATGACTCAAAGTTCATCAGTATGGGATTTTGTTTTGTTGAGGATATATCCCTAATCTGCTGGGTATCCCAATCTCTTGTGCATAAACCTTCATCAAGCAATGACTGCTCAATCATACGAGCATCATTAACAGCCTGACTGCATATAGATTCTTTAAAATTTTTTGCATCATCTGCACTTAAAGAATTATAAAAGTTTTTTCTTGAATCCACAGAAATAGTATTATATAATTGGCATTTTTGTTTTACTTCAATTGAATCAAATAAAATCTTCTGTTTTTCAAGATTCAATACACTATTTCCGATTTCGTCAACTTGAAACATCTTAAATAATAAGGTCCTATTTTTCTCATAATAAACACTATATAATTCTGCCAACGTAGATTTATTTACTTTTATTGTATCAGTAGTAGAATTTGTTACTTTATCAATTGCTTCTTTGAAAGGCGTTACAAGTGCTTTCTCAGTTAATATAAAATCACCAATTATACGATTTTCACTCATCTATATTACCAGCCTTACTTTTTAATATATCTTCAATTATTTCCTTAGCTCTTGCTTCACCTAATAACTTTGCATATAATTCATACATTTCCTGTTCTTCAGTTATCCCTGCTTTTCTGCGTTCTTCTCTTTCTTTTTTGCGTATACAATTATCTACTTCATCTTCGCATTTTTCAAGCAAGCTCATCAGCTCATCCTCAAAATCGCAATCTTCCTTTTCGCCTTCCCAAAACATATAAATGTTTCCGTCTTCTGTTGAAATAGCCATTCTTTCAGGAACACCTTCAATAGAAGTAATTGTAAGAAAATCATCAGGAACATAATCGTCAGGCATTCCTATCATGTCAAGCTCATATATCTTCAATTCATCTATAATCGCACCATTGGAAAATTTCAGAAATTCTCTGTACGCTTCGGGCAATTTAAAGCCAAGACGACTTTCATATTCTTCTAAATCCTGTATTTCTTTTTCTGTTAAGGGTGGATTGAACTTTGCACATTTTGAATATCCGTATTCATTTTCAAGTGTTTCACATGCTTTTTTCATTCTTTCAAAGCACTCATGCAAGTCCTTTGGTTTTTCATCATCCATAAACATAATAATCATCCTTTCAACTTGATATTGTTCATATTGCCTGCATACCGTACATTTGTATAAACATCATAGAGATATGTAATGCCTATCTTTTTGTCGAATAGTTTTCTTTCGCCTATTCTGTTAAAAGAGGCTTCTTTAATAATATTCTCAAACGAATCATATGTGTTTACAACACCTGCATTTTGATAGCACATTCCCTCATCATTAAAGTTGTATATTTCTCGGATTTGCTTTAAATTCCACGGGAAGGAAGCATTGCTGTCATCAAGGAATTTTCGTTCACGATTGAAGTAGTTATCAATAGCTCTCCTTCGCATTCCTCTGATAAGATTGTCCGCTATAACCTCATCTTTATTCTTCAAGTAGTTCAAAAACTCTACACACAAGGCATTTTCAAGGGAACCAAATATTGCTGCTCTGATGATAATTGGCAAATCGAACATCATCACTTCCTTGTCAGCATCACCCGCTTGTAAAAATTTATCTGCAAGCTCTCCTATTGTGACTGATTTCAAATTATAGATTTTCTGAATAGTCTGTAATATGTCAGAACGAAGATCTAAACAAGCAGCCATGTCAACTTTAGACATAAAAAATCCATCCATACACTGATCTACACAGTATTCAAGAAATCCTCTGACAGAATATCTGAAAACCCGTCCATCGTGGATAGTAACAATTTCTCCTGTATTTTCATGAAAACACAGCTTTTCTCCATCGCCAACAATTTCACCAAAGACTACATATTCATCCGGGATATCTTTGAGTTTGCATCCCACATTACTTAAACTGTAAATGTGTGCTGTCCTTCCGAGAATTTGGAAACCATCTGCTATTCTATAGATTTCCTTTAGTTCCTCTGGAATTTTAAACGAAGCTGTCTGTTCAAGGCGACTCATTTCATCATCATTCGCTGCACTATTAAATGAGGATTTATCGTATTTTGAAAGCAATCGACACATCCTCCTGATTTCATTAAATAGTACATTGTTTTTTATTTTATCGTACATTTTATACCTCCGGTTCAGATTGAAATTAACCTATTGTGTTGATTTAGCAAATCTAAGTGTCTGCATAAGAGTGTATAATACTCCATTTTGCATACTGTTAGTATACCATTTAAAAAGAATTTTGTCAATATTTTTTCATATTGCAGGCAGACCCTACGCATGAAAAAATCCCCTTTTTCAAGTTGCGAGTCTTGTAACCAGATTGTAACCATTTAAAGAGACATAACATAATCAAGGTGTTTAGCAGGGTCAAGTGAAATTATGAACATCTTCTTGCGTATAGATAGA
>JAZSPM010000215.1:0-2052 GCA_045537455.1 Candidatus Ornithomonoglobus sp.
AGTACGTCCATAACATCCTTACCTAAGTGTATGTCACGAATGCCGGATTCACTCTTTGGCGCTTTGAGTATGCAGCCTTTTTCTCCGTTTACCATATTACTTCTGACCTTCAAAATGTTATTCTTAAAGTCAATGTCACTCCAACGCAAAGCAAGAAGTTCACCGCGTCTTAAGCCCACCATAACTAACAAGAAGATCGGTAAATACATATCTGTACCCTCAGCAATATTAAGCAATTTCTGTATCATTTCCGGCTGATATACCTTAGCACGATATTTTTTAAGTTTCGGTAACTCTACTGCTTCGCAAGGATTATATGCTACAAGTCGCACCTTTACTGCTTTCTTCATAGCGGCATTGATATTATTGAACGTATCACGGATATTTTTAGGTGATAAACCTCTGTCTTTCATATCATTAATCATTCTTTGAATATGCTCAGTTCTTAATGCTCTCAAGAATATGTCACCGATAGCAGGCTTGATGTAACATCTGATTTTAGTTCTGTAACCTACTCTGGTGGTCTCCTCGATGTTTGGCAAGTATGTGTCAACCCACTCGTCCATCCATTCACCGACCTTTTTGTTGCTCTTCTGAACAAGCTTGCCTTGCTCCATCTCAGTAATCATTTTGTGCATTACCGCCCTTGCCTCACGTTTGCTACCCTTAATGTTTTTAAAGGCTCGTATACGCTTACCTGTCAATTCGTCATAGCCGCCTTCAATTGTAATTTGATAACGAACCTCACCTGACTTAGTCTTCTTCTCTCTTATGCTACCTGTTGCCATTGTTCTTACTTCCTTTCTATGATTTGATATATCGGCCTCGTGTGTAATTTACGCTTAACTGATTTTTCAGGATATAGCACTGCATTAAGCTTGCTTTCTAATACTCTGTACCGTCTTCCTACGCTTACATAATCAACGTTGTGCTTAACAAAGTTTAATGCCGTTTCATAAGATATTTTCAGCATTTCCGCTACCTCAGCAACGGTAAGATATTTGTCTTTCATGTTTCATACACCCTTTCTTAAGGTAATAATATATAGATATTTTTTCGTGTTTTTCGGGCAGGTATGTCACCTGCCACAATTGATAGTTTCAGCTTGTTTAACAAGGCAAAACCACCGTTTGTGACAGGTGACACTCACAGACAATTTTAGAAGTCATGCTCGTAACCTGGCTCTGCGTAGTATTCATCCTCGTATTCGTCTTCACTTTCCTCGTCAGGTTCTTCTTCCTTGATGAAGTCCTCAAAATCGCAAGGATCTCTTCTTTTTATTCCTCCAATATCGCAACCTGCATCGTAGCCTATGGAAACATACTCAGTTACGCCAACAACTTCTTCAATGTCGAATTCTTCGCCATCGCAACCCAAAGCTTCATCCATTGAATCAATAAAGGAATCATAAAACTCGGTACCCTCCGGATAAATCTGCTTTACGTAGTAAACCTTGCTGTCCTTCTCATCCAAAGGAATGCCATTCGCTTTCTTGTATGCAGCTGCTGAGCTTATCATCTTGTAATGCACCTCAATCGCAGGTTTACCCTTGCCTGTTGTTGTAAAGCCAGCATATACAATTTCTGAAAAATAATTGCCCGACGGTACATCACTGTATGATGGAAGCTTATACTTACTGCGTCCATTGCTTTTTAATGTCTTGCGTTGCGGTATATTTGTAGCCGAATTTGAATTTATTTTTTTAATATTGCGTTTAATGTACATGATTTATATCCTCCTAAATTTTCTTTTTTATAATCGAAATTTCCGTACCTTTAGAGCCTGTGTCATCGATGTTGATGCGAAAACCCGCTTTTAACAAATTAGAATATTCTTTGTCAAGGGCACGGTTAAAGTGTGCTGATGAGCTAGGCAGAAGAGTCTTATCTCCGGAGAAATTATCATAAATCTCTTTATAGAGCTCGCTTGCTTTTCCGCTGATTTTGCGACTGTGAACCGACGTCATATATTCGCGCACGGCAGTAACAACAGGTGTGCCTACGCGTGCTTGTTCCAGCTCGCGTTTGTTTGCATCGTAAATTCTGCGGAAGT
>JAZSPM010000136.1:0-9998 GCA_045537455.1 Candidatus Ornithomonoglobus sp.
CCCATTGATGTCCCACAAGACCGAGATGGTGATTTTGAACCTCAAATTGTGCCTAAACGAAAGAAAGATATATCTGAAATTGAACAGAAAATCATCGCAATGTCGGCTAAAGGTATGACAACAAGACAGATTTCAGATATCATTGAAGATATTTACGGATTTGAAGTAAGTGAAAGTATGGTAACAGCGGTTACTAACAAAATACTGCCTCGAATCGAAGAATGGCAACAAAGACCTCTATCTGCGGTATATCCGATATAAAAGATTGGATCAATGTCAATAAAATAGACAGAAAAAGCTTCAAAAAAACGAAATGAATCCGCAGTAATTCTTTTCTTTTCGTAGGACGATCGCATTTATTCCGCAGTTCACTTAACAACGAGCCTCAGCCTGTAAATGGTATTGCGTGAGCAGGCGCATATAGGATTTATCATATGGTAAAGTGTATCAAGTCCTGTAGACGGATTTTTTAAAGATGTCAATGACCTCGTCTTTCTCAGCAAGCTGTTTGCGAAGTGAGCGAATTTCAGATTCAAGTTCACGCTGACGTTTTTCGCTACGGTTTTGAATGCTTCGTCATAACGTGGGGTATTGTTCCTTTTTTGATTGACATGATAGTTCCTCCTGTGATTTTAGATTTGTTTTATACATCCATTCCATTATATCATACTTTTTTCTGCCTATCAAATCTGAGCGGGTGGCAAATGTAAATTATTTCACTTCAGATATAGATGGTTGACAAAAGGACAAACCGGTAGAACATATAAATATTTAGAGGTGATTTCAATATGACGGATATTAAAATTGAAATAATACATTATAACAGAAAAGGAGAAGAAATAGATTTATCTTTAGTTGAAAACAAAATGTATATGAAAGAAATTGTAAAAAAAGTCATTAACAAAACTCTGCTTGAATAAAATTTGCATTATTCGGAGACCTGTGGTATAATTTATTCGGATAATGCAATATGAAATCTTTTGAGAAAAGGAGGTCATATTGTGAAAAATAATAATCGAACAGCTATTTATATAAGACTGTCAAAAGAGGATTTAAATAGCGGAGAGAATGAAAGTGAATCTATACAAAATCAAAAGTCTATGCTTATAGATTATGCCGCTAAAAATCGTTGGGCTGTTTACAATATTTATTGTGATGAGGATTATAGCGGAGCCTATTCGGGTGCAGAAAATACACGTCCGGAGTTTAATAAAATGATAGAGGATGCACAAAGTGGAAAATTTGATATTATTCTTTGCAAAAGTCAGTCGAGATTCAGCCGTAATATGGAGGTGATAGAACAATATATTCACGGGCGTTTTTCGGAATGGGGAATACGTTTTGTGAGTCTTATTGATAATGCGGATACTGAAGTTAAAGGTAATAAAAAAGCCCGACAGATAAACAGTCTTATAAATGAATGGTACTTAGAAGATTTATCGGAAAATATAAAAGCAGTGTTTCGGGATAAGATGAAACGGGGTGAATATCTTGCAGCTTTTCCGCCATATGGATATTCAAAGAACCCTGATAATAAAAATCAGCTTATTGTAAATCCAAAAACATCGGCTGTGGTAAAACAGATATTTCAGTGGCATAGTGAAGGCTATGGAGCAACTAAAATAAGTCGTATGCTAAATGACAGAAATATTCCCAATCCACGAAAACAGCAAGAAATAGACGGACTCAGAAAAACTTATTTTTACTTGCCTGAAGAAAAAGGAATATGGAGTACGACAACTATTGGTGATATTTTGAATAATCAGGTATATTGCGGTGATGTTGTGCAGCATACAAAGGAGAAGGTGAGTTACAAGTCAAAGCATATCAAAAAAGTTGAACATGAACAGAGGATTATTATACAGGATATGCATGAGCCGATAATAAGCCGTGAGGTTTTTGACCAAACGCAGAAAAGGCTTGCGATGCATCGTCACGCAACGGGAACAGGCAAAGTACATATTTTATCAGGTAAAGTATTTTGTAACTATTGCGGTAAGCCTATGCAGAAAAATCATTCTAAAAGTACAAAAGGAGATATTAATTATCTTAGATGCAGAGATAAATATGCTTATGCACAAAAAGAAAAATGCCCAACTCCAAATATAAGAATAGATACTGTTCTTTCTGCACTTGGGATGCAGCTTATTGAAAAATTCAAGGAAACAACAATAGAAAAATTAGATGAAGAGTATATTATGAATGTTATAACAAAAACAAATGATGATACATCTTTTAAGCAGGCTGAAATAATGGATTTAACAAAAGAAGCAGAGAAGATAGAAAAAAGCCTTGAGCATCTTTACAGTGACAGATTAAATGAAATCATTTCTCTTGAACAATATATAAGCTATAATAAGAGCTATAATGAAAAGCTTGAATCACTAAAGGTCAGAATAGCAGAAATAGAAAAAGAATTATCAACAAACAAAATTCCTGATACTAAAAAAATAAGAGAGAGTATTAAAGAGTATCTTGAGAAAAAAAGTATTGATAAAAAAATTATTGATAATCTTGTGGACAGAATAGAATTTGGCGAAATAAATCCCCAAACGGGAAAGCCTATGCTTAAAATCTTCTGGGCATGGGATTAAAAATTGTACTTTAAACGGTCAACAGACATCGAACCTGTACCGTTTAACAGAGGGTTCTATTCTGTTGACTTAAAGTATTTCTTCAAGATTACGCTTGCGGTATTTACAGGTGCAGGCAGACCTACAACAGTAGAAGGTCTTGCGACATTCAATAAGAAGGTAATTCTGTTTGGTTCAGAGGGTAATGCAAAGATGTTTGAATCTAAATATAAAGAGGATGCATTTGATGCACAGCTCTGGAAAAAGACAAATATGCCTCATGCAGTAGTTGAAGTAGTTGACCCGATAACATTAGGTGCAAAGCTTGTTGACGTCAGAACAAAAAATAACTGTTGCTGTGATGACGATTTTGACCTTGCAAGTGTTCCTGAATCTGTTTGCAGAATATTTGATGATGAAATTGTTACAAGTGGTGAATCAAAACGTGTTTTTGTATCGCTTGGAATATTCTCAATTATAAAGCTTGAGAGAAAGGTTCAGCTATTGATACCAAGCTATGACTTCTGTGTACCTCAGAAGGAATGTGTAGGTGCTACTGACGACAATCCTTGTGATTTGTTTGAAAGAATAGATTTCCCTGTAGATGAATTCTTCCCTCCTGAAAAATGTGCTTTTTTAGAAGCCGGAGAAGACGATCCGTCAGAGCCTAAACCTGATTGTTGTTGTTAAAAAAGAGCTGCCGTTATTTAAAACGGCAGCTTTTTAATTATATCGCATTAAATAAAGCAATCGGTTCAATATCACGCTCAGCTTTTATTTGCTGAAGCTCTTTTTTGAATTTTGCTTTTTCGTCCTTTGTTAAATCAGCGAACGGTCTTGGACTCAAGCCTGCATTAACTCCCATAAACTCAAATGCGGCTCTGATTGAAGCAATAGTACCGTATTGGAACATCTTTTCAAGAATCGCATTCGCAGTAAGAAGCTCTTTCTGTGCAGTTTCAAAATTGCCTTTTTTGAGATTTTCAACAGCTCTCATATATAAATCAGGCATAATGTTATAAGTTGAGCCGATAGCGGCATCTGCACCGGAGATTAGTCCTGAAAGAAGCATTTCATCACAGCCTGAATACAGCATAAAGTCTTTTCCCAATGATTCCTTTATACGTCCCATCATATAGTGGTCGGTTCCTGTATATTTTAAGCCTTCAACATTTTGAATTTTAGACAGTTTTTGGAACATTTCAACCGACGGTGTGTAGGTGGCTGTCTGAGCATAGATAATAAGTGGAAGGTCAGAGGCTTCTGCAATTTCGGAATAATATGTATACATCTCTTCAAGGTTGAGCTTGTAATGATATGAAGGTACTGCGGAAACTGCCATACAGCCTGCTTTTTTTGCATGAGCCGCCATTTCAGCAGAATGCTTTGACGAAACTGCCGCAATATGTGCCGCAACAGGAACACGTCCGTTTGTGAGTTCACATACTGATTCTACAATCTCCATACGTTCTTCTGTATCAAGTATAGGTCCCTGACCTGTGTGACCTGTAATATAAAATCCGCCTATATTCATGGAGGTTAACCAGTCGATAATCTCCTTTGTGCATTTTGCATCGTAGTTACCGTTCTTGTCAAACGGTGTGATAAGTGCAGGAATGATTCCTGTATAATTACTTAATCTGTTCATTTTTTTATTCTCCTTTATGATAAAATAATATCTTCTTTTTTGAAGCTGTAGCCTCTTATCTGAGCTTTGTCAGCATCGTCTTTTATATAGTTTACAACATATATCTCGCCGTCGTCAAACTGAACCCAGCCTGTGTAGCCTCCGTCGGGGGATGTGTTTCGGTCATAGTCGATAGGGAATATTCTTGCATCCTGTTCAGCTCTGACGCTTTTGGTAAGGGTGTCTGCACTGAGAATTGCACCAAACATATTAGCCATTCCTTCGGGATGCTTAAAATGGAATCTGTATGTTACCATAACGCTACCGTCATTTAAAAAGCCTGTCGTAGGGCGGTGACCGCCACTCATAGGAGTATTGTAAACGCCCTCCCACGTTTCGCCTTTATCATACGAAATTGATTTCATCATATCATATCCCTGGAAAGAATTTTCTCGCATGAAAGCAACAAGTGTTCCATCCTCACATTCAAGTATTGATACTTCACACAAGTTGTAACGTGGGTCAGCTCCGATTGTTACTCTGTCAGACCATGTTTTGCCGTTGTCATCACTGTACCACAGATACTGCTCAAGCTTGTCTGTTTCAAAATTTTTAAAATGTGCACCTATAAGCAAACGTCCGCATTTTAGCTGAGTGAGCTTGTCAGGAACGATACCCTTAAACGGAAGGATAAGCGGCTCACTCCAAGTGGTACCCTCTTTATCGCCAAACCATAAATACTGAACTGCGTTACGCTCGGAGTGAGTTCCTAAAGCCCCTTGTAATTTGTCGCAAATAATTGCAAGAGTACCGTCATTGAGCTTTGAAATTCTTGCACAGTTAAAGAAATCTGTTGCTGTACCTTTTTCAGTAAGCGGCTTTTTCTCTGACCATGTTCTGCCTCTGTCAGTGCTTTCGCAAAGTACAAGCCTTGCATTCGTTCTGTCGACGTGATGTTCGCATTCACTAAATACGCATATAAGCTTGCCACTGTCAGTCAGTACTACGTCAGGCCATGCTTCGTATATTGATTTATCATTGCTCACAACATATTTTTCTATTGCCATGTTTTTAACCTTCTTTCTGTATTGATAAGCTTAGTATAATACAATAAAATAAAAAAATCTATATAAATATTGCTTATTTTTTTACTTGTATTGCTTTTATGAGAATTTTATGATATAATTGTCAGGGGGTGAGGAAATGGAGAATAAGCTTACGTATCATCATATAGGAAAAGACGAGATGTATAAGATATGGCATACGGCTCATGAAAGAATGATGCTTATATATATGTATTCTGATGGCGGAAGCATAGTGTTCAGTGATAAAATCTATCCGATAAAAAAAGGTGTACTATGCTTTATCGGTTCAAACAAATATCATTATACAATGCCGGATAATCCCGAGGTTTATGACAGAAGCAAAATATCATTATCGTCAGAAAATTTTTTAAAGCTCTTATCTGTACTTCCTGAGGATAATGCTTTTTATAAGATTTTTACTGCTGATTCGGCAGTGTATGCACAGATACCGGAATCAGAAACGGAAGAGATTGAAAAACTGATTGACGAGGTAAAGCAATATGAAAACCACAAGGATTATTCAGAAATAATCTTTTTGAACTGTTATATGAAGCTTTTGGTTTATTTGCATAAGTATGCGTCTGAACGCATTTCGGCACCGTCGGGGTTTGCGGCAAAGGTAATAGAATACATAAACAGTAGAATTTCAGAGGACATAACCATTGACGAAATATGTGAGGCAGTACATATGAGCAAATATCATTTATGCAGAAGATTTAAAAATATAACGGGCTTTACAATTATGGAATACATATTAAAAACAAGACTTGCAGCTGCAAAAAATATGCTGAAAACAGAAAGTATTTCTATTACTGAAATATCGGAAAAGTGCGGATTCAGCAGTGTATCGTATTTTAGCCGTGTATTTAAAGAGCATACAGGAATAACAGCGATTACTTACAGGAAGGAATACCGTACTTGACACAAAATAATAAATGTGATAAAATAAATAAAGAAAATTCGTTTAGAGGGGTGGCATTATGAAAAGACAACCGTTAGCGGAGCGTAAGCTTCCTGATTATACAAAAGGTGAAGAAATTTTTAATATGGTGTCGCATATAACCGGTGGAGCGGTTGGCATTACTGCACTTGTACTGTGTGTGGTGTTTGCGGCATTGAGAGGTCATGTTTTTGGAGTTATAGGAGGAGCAATTTATGGAGCTTCTATGATTATCCTGTATACGTTTTCGAGTATTTATCATGGGCTTAGTCCGAAGCTTATGGCTAAAAAGGTTTTTCAGATTATAGACCATTGCTCGATATTTATTCTGATTGCGGGAACATATACTCCTGTATGTCTGTGTGCGTTGCGGGAATATAATACGGCTCTTGGTTGGACAATATTCGGGATTGTATGGGCAGCGGCAATAATAGGAATAGTTTTGAATTCAATAGATATAAAATCATTCAAGACTTTTTCTGCAATATGCTATCTTGCAATGGGGTGGTGTATTGTATTTACATGGAAAGCATTCCCGTTTATGATTGCAAGAGGTGGAACAGCACTTTTGCTGTGGGGTGGAATATGTTATACAATAGGAGCGTTGATTTATTATAAGCTTAAAAAAATACGCTATATGCATTCTGTATTCCACTTGTTTGTGCTTGCAGGAAGTATTTTGCATATGCTTTATATTTTGATTTATATTGTATAAGTTAAATAAAATTCAGGGCTGTTTCACTTTCGTGAAACAGCCCTGTTAATTTTAAAGACCAAGACTCTTTAAATAGTCTATACTCATCTTAGCTGACTCCATAGCCGGTCTCTCAGGAGACTGGTCTTGCTCAACTATAACGCATTCTGCACCTGCTTTTTCAGCAGCCTCAAGAATTGCAGGGATATTTTGGATTCCGTAGCCAACAGGCTTGAACATGAATCCTGCTTCTTCCTTATCCTTTGGCTTCTGAGCCTTACCTGTTTTGTCAATTAAGTCATAAACAGGACCGCCGCCAAGTTTTGCACATACAAAGTCCTTTAAGTGAACAATATCAACTCTGTCTGCGTACTTTTCTATGTATTTGCATGGATCTTCGGCTGCATAGTGTACCCAACAGGTATCGAACTCAGGTGATATTACATCTCCTGAAAGCTCCTCATAAAGCCAGTCAATCTTGTATTTGCCGTCAACAACTTCAAATTCAAAATCGTGGTTATGATAAAGAAGCTTTATTCCTGAAGCCTTCAATGCAGCTGAGAATTCTGTAAATTCCTTCTTGGTGTTTTCCCATTCGTCACTGCCCTTAAGAGCATCTTTATTGTACCACGGAATTGCACAGTATTTTACACCAACTGTCTTTAAGTAGTCTATAGCAGGCTGTCCCTGCTCCTTGAATAGCTCGTTTGTTTGATGAACAGATATAGCCTCAAGACCTACTCTGTCAAGAATTTCCTTTACTTCCTCTGCTGATTTGTCGAAAAAGCCGGCAAATTCAACACAGTCGTAACCCATTTCTTTAACAGCTTTAAGTGTTCCCTCAAAATCATTTTTCATATCGTCACGAACACTGAAAAGCTGTAATCCAACCTTAAATTTTTTCATGATGTTATTACCTCGTTATTTATATTTCAGGAATGTCAATTTCGATTTCCTTACCAAGCTTAGCTGACTTCACGATACCGTCGATAATAGCCTGGTTGTAAAGAATCTGGCTTGATGGAACAGGAGCTGTACCGCCGTTCTTGATTGCGTCAAGGAATGAACGAACCTTCTTGTAGAAGTTACCTTTGCTGTTATCTACCATCATAGAAATCTTTGTTTCAACAGCTGAGCCTGCAACCTCGCTGTAGATTGTCATAGGACCGCCGATTGAACCGTTCCAGCACTCTGTTGATGGAATTCTCAATGAACCCTTCTTACCCATGATAATTGTATCACCTGATGTATCAAGGTGCATAGCCCATGCAATTCTGAAGTCAAGGATAATTCCGCCTTCAAGTCTTACAAAGCCTGCTGCAAAGTCCTCAACGCCGAATAAATCTGCATATTCAGCCGGCTTGCCTTCAGCCTTGAAGTATTCAGGATTTGTACCAAAGAAGTTTGATGTATAACCTGAAACTGTAAGAGGCTTCGGATAACCGATAGCATTAAGTACCATGTCAAGTGAGTAACATCCGATATCCCCCATAGCACCGATAACACCTGTATCCTCCTGAATAAATGTTGTACCGAAAGGTGTAGGAATACCACGTCTTCTTCCGCCGCCTGTCTGGATATAGTAAATATCACCTAAAATTCCGCTCTGAACAATATCCTTAACCTTAATCATGTTAGGATCAAGTCTTGGCTGGAATCCGATTGACAAAATCTTGCCACTCTTCTTTTCAGCCTTCATGATTGCGATAGCTTCTTCTGTTGTTACACACATTGGCTTTTCAAGAAGAACGTTAACGCCCTTTTCAAGTGAAGCAATAGCACACTCTGCGTGAGTTGCATTATATGTACAAATGCTTACTGCGTCAAGGTCTTTTTCTGCTTCCAACATTTCTGTGTGGCTGTTGTAGCATCTTACACCTTCAACCTCGTGCTTCTTAAAGAATGCTTCTGCCTTACCTTCAACAAGGTCAGCACCTGCAACGATTTCAACGTCAGGCATTTCCTTGTACTGCTGAATGTGTGCATCTGCGATCCAACCTGTACCGATAATACCAATCTTTAGCTTTTTGCTTGTGTCAATTACTTCAACACTCTGGTTTGTTTTGAACTGGTCCAAAATACTTTCTGCTTTTGCCATTTTTCTTCTCTCCTTACTTGATTTTTTATTTATATTGTGGTATACTTCAATTATACCGCTTATATTTCAAATATACCACTGCGGCTTATTATTTTCAAGTTTTATATTGACTTATTATAAAACAATTTTGACATTTTTGATATTACTTAAAAGAAAGGGTAATTGCATGAAAAATGAAATTGTAAAATCAACGCTTACAAATATTGCTGCCTCGATATCTCCTACGCATTATATTAATTTTCCTCCGGGGTGGCAGTCGGAATTGCATATGCATGATGAACTTGAATTTTTATATATTGAAGCGGGAGAATTTTCATGCACAGCGAACGATATAGTCTACAAAGCTTCACAGGGGGACATTGTGTTTATAAACAGTCGTGTTCCGCATATTACATATGCTCATACAAGCAATACATTTGTTTCGCTTCTGCAGTTTTCTCCTGAAAGTCTTTCAAATGCCAGTGTAATTAATATAAGTAAGTATCTGTCAAGATTTATAAATATAAATAAAGAACACGCAATTCTGTTCAAGAACGGAGATAATAAAAACGAAGAATTAAAAACATATCTGACAAATATCTTTTATGAATACAGAAATAAAAGACCTGCGTATGAGCTTTATATCAAGGCACAGCTTTGTAACATTATTGCTTTTTTGTCAAGAAATGATATTCTTACTGACAGCTCTATATTTTTTAATGAAAAGACAATTTCAAAGGTGATGCCTGCTCTTAACTATATAGATTCGCATTATACAGAGCAGATTCAGCTTGAGGATTTGAGTAAGCTGTTAAATCTGAATCAGTCTTATTTTTGCAGATTGTTCAAGCAGGCAACAAACTCTACTTTTATTGAATATCTGAATTTTGTAAGAGTATGTAAGGCAGAGCGTATGCTTTCTGTTTCAACTGACAGTGTAGGAGATATTTCGCTCAATCTTGGATTTGCATCTGTTTCGTACTTTAATAAAATATTCAAACG
>JAZSPM010000181.1:0-17275 GCA_045537455.1 Candidatus Ornithomonoglobus sp.
GCATTGTGTATGACGTCAGAGACGGAAGAGTGTACACGTATGAGGGAAATACGTCAGACGGTACATCACTGATACCGAACGGCGGAGCGTTCTGTGCAAAGAGCTACAGCCTGAACTATTCAAGAATATTAGGATATGGAAGTCCCGATTGGGAAAGTATAGAGGAGGAATTAACAGTGAATCAGTATGAGGAATTAAATCAGGAAATTGCGGAAATCAGAGCAGAGAATCAAAGACTAAAGGAAGCAATCGGCGGAGATTTTATCTATAACTATATCGACTCGAATATGCCGGCATGGGCAAAAGAGGCTGTACAGTGGTGCGTGGATAACGGAATTATCACAGGCACGAACTCAAACGGAGATCTGGGCTTGAATCATATGAAGCTCTGGACCTGCGTTGTGGTGTATAGGGTTGCGAAGTGGATAAAGAAATAAAATAAAAGCACGTCAATGACGTGCTTTTATATGTACATACCCTCTACTTCATGAGCAATTTCGGCAATTACTGTGCTTGCAGTGTGCTTTGCATCTGAATGAGAGTGTGAAGTTTTGATAGAATAACGAGAGCAACGCTCTACATTTGATATAGTAGTATTATATGCTTTCGCTGCTTTTGCATATATTGCATCAAGCTTTCTGTTTCCTTTTATCCATTCTATAACTGCAAATTCCAAAAAGAAGGTCCCTTTGAGATTAAGCTTAAAGCCATGCTTACGTAAAATATCCATTATCTCATGCTCTAACCTTGGCCGAATATTTTTCATGTGTATTCCACCTCAATTCTCATCTATCAACTGACCAAAATCAATATCGAATTCTTTGGCCAACGTACAGACAAGCTTCAGATTGGGGCGTGATACCTGCCCAGCCTCAATTTTTTGTAGATACCTGCAGCTGATGTCTAATATTTCAGCTGTTTGCTCCTGAGTGAGTTTCTTTCTCATTCTGCTTTTGAATAAAGCCCTGGCTAATTTTGTTTTGACTGACATAAAATTCCTCCTAAATATGTTTTTTTAATCTAAACATATCAAGAAGTAATTTTGAACGAACGCTCCGGGCGTATTAGTATATTTTGTCGAAAAAAACAAAAAACACTATGCAAGATATGGTATATATCTTGCATAGTGTTATGACAAAGATTGTCTCGAGAATATAAGAGTATATCTTACTGCTTGTGCACAGGAGGTAGTAGACCGTGCGATTAATGTAAAATGTACCAAGGCTGAAATTATATGGGTATTTTCAGATGTACACCGCTAAAAACCCAATTAGTTATATGGGTGTTCAGGTAGTAGAACCGGAAATAATATTTCATATTGCATTATCTTATGGGACAAGACCTGAATTGAAATTTGGGTCTTTTTTGTGGAGCTATTGAATTATTTGGTGAATAACGGTGCATACGATAAGCGTTAGGATAAAGAAATTTGCAGTTTTTTGTTGTGATACATAAAAGATATTTAAGCAAATAATATAGCTTAATATGTAATGTGCGAACAAATTATTAAAGGTTGAGCTCTCCCCTTAAATTCCCCAATCCAGCGAATCTTTAAATTTTGCATATAAAACCTCTAGTATAGTACAAGTATAACATATTGTAAAATTAGTGTCAAGTAAATTAATTTTTTTAAATTATAGTTTTACAGCCAATTAATATAAAAATTAAGCCATGTTAATATATTTTACATCGTATTAGTGCGACATAATTTTTTTATTATAATATAAAAATTTAAGGGGTGAAGGCTATGGAAATAAAAAAATATCTTGTAATTCTGAAGCACACGATGAAAAGCTGAGCTTTGCCATAAAAGAGCGTTTCTATGCTGTAATCTTTGACAGTATGATTACGTCGCTTGAGTTGTGCCGTAAAAATAATATAAAAAAGTTTTCGCTACAGTATGGGGAGTTAACGGTGCTGAGATTCCTTTTTATACGCTACTTCCCGGACTTCAGCTTTTTGCAGAGTATAATTATTATAAAGCATCACCGTCATAAAACGCTTTCAAAATGCTTTGAAAGAAAAATTTTACCTCAGGTTAAAGAGATTATGTCAAATTACGGTGATATTTTCCTTGCATGGTTTGATGAGCCTATGACAATAGGTGATCAGCAGAGCGAGCTTATTTATAACACAGTTAAAGAATTACAGCCTGATTGTCTTATAAATTCAAGACTTGGTAACGGTAAATATGATTATGTTTCATTTGGAGATAATGAAATTCCTGAAACTCTTGATGTTGATTCTGAAAATATTAATTACGGAGATATAAACGGTATAAAGCCTTCGCCTTTAGGTTTATATGAAACTGCTGCAACAATAAATGATACATGGGGATTTTCATATCATGATCATAACTGGAAAAGTGCAGAGGAAATATATGCAATAAAAACAAAGCTGAATAAGCTTGGAGTTAATTATCTTTTAAATATTGGTCCGGATGCATTGGGAAGAATACCTGCACCTTCTATGGATATTCTTAAAAAGGTTGCATATATGGAAAAGTAATTGTTAATTGAAAGCTTAAATTTTAATATAAAGATAATGGGGAGTGCTATTATTAAAAATATTACTTTAAATATGACTATGGGGAACAAATCATTCCTACGTATTATGATCATGATGTTACGGCAGATGGTAATGCTTGAATATGTTTTTGATATAAAGAAAGAAAAAAGGGGATTTTAGAAGTGCACTGTTTTCGGCTAAAAAAGAAACGGTGTTAAGAGAATATAAAGCTGTAATACGGGATATGACTAATATAAGCAGTGGTAATTTCGATTATCGTTGGAAAAAGATATTGAAAAAGATAAATAGAAAAAACTTGACAAAATACCGGATTTAGTGTAAAATATTATTAGGATTCAATCCTAATAATTAAAAGGAGGGGTATTATGTCAGTATACAGAAACACAGTTCAAAAGAATACAGTTCTTGAAGTGTTCAGAAAACAAATGACTCATATGACAGCGGAGCAAATATTTGATGCAGTGCATAATGAAAATCCGATGATTAGCAGAAGCACGGTATTCAGGATATTAAGTCAGTTGGCAGACAGAGGTGACATACTAAGGATAAAAATTTCTGACGGTGCAGATTATTTTGATTTTCAGACACATCCTCATTATCATATAAAGTGTGTGGAATGCGGAGCAGTGTGTGATATTGATATGCCGAAGCTTGAGGGGATTGAGGATTTGGTTACAGATGCGAGAGGGTATGAAATACTGAATTATTATGTAATGTTCAACGGTATATGCCCCGAATGTAAGAATTTATAAATAGGAGAAGATAAAATGAATAATAATGCGATGTTTAAAATAAGCTATGGCTTATATATCCTTACGGCACGTGAAAACGGAAAGGACAACGGATGTATAATTAACACGTTTTCTCAGGTGACAGATTCACCAAACCGTGTGAGTATTACAGTGAATAAAAAAAATTATACTCATGACATGATAAAAAATACAGGTGATTTCAATATATCAATTCTGACAGAAGAAACTGATTTTGCAGTATTTGAGCATTTTGGATTTCAAAGCGGAAGAGATACAGAGAAATTTGTTGCCAATCAGGAAATGCCAAGAACTGAAAACGGCGTTATATATGTTCCTTCTTATACTAATGCATATGTATCGGGAAAAGTGATTCAGGAAATTGATTTGGGAACGCATACAATGTTTATTGCTGATGTTGTTGACTGCGACATCATAGGAGATGTAGAATCGCTTACTTATTCATACTACCACAAAAACGTAAAGCCAAAGCCCGAACAGACTAAAGCAAAGGGATACAGATGTAAAATCTGCGGATATGTTTATGAAGGCGATGAATTACCTGAGGACTTTATCTGTCCTTTGTGTAAGCATGGTGCGGCTGATTTTGAAAAAATATAATCAAAAAACAGATTCATTATTGAATCTGTTTTTTGATTTTGGAAAATCCTTTTATTTTCAATATACATCCCTTAAAGCCGTATTTTACAATCGGCTTTTCTATGCAGTATGTACTGAAAATTGCTATTGCAAAGCTTATAACAATGCTTAGAATCATAAATATAACCATTGCACGCTTGTCATCCATAACGGGGTTGGCATCTGTGTATGGAATGTTCAGCTTTCTCAGTGCAATATGAACATTCTGATGCCACAGATAAAAGCTGTATGATATTGATGATATAAAAACAAAAACTTTGTTACCCCAAAAGGCTTGCCACGGCTTCGCTGAATACGATGCTGAAAACAGAAATACTGCAAAAAGACCTGCAAGTATTGTTCTGTACAGCAATCGCTGATAGGTCTGAGCGTCCTGACCTTCCATGCGTGCACGCCCCATCCATTGCATATACATATATACGCCAATCAGACACATTACAGAAACAATAGTCATAATTATTTTTGTCTTTTCAAAATACGGCATTTTGTGCCTTACATACACTACAGCATATGCTGAAATCATGCCCCATCCAAAGACGTCAAGATATAGTAATGGATTTGCTGCCTCAAAAGAGCCGATGGCAGGTTGTGCTGCAAGCAGGATTCTTAGTATATGAGCTAATATAAACATAACTCCAAATGTAACGGTGGGGCTTTTTTTGAATGCTTTTGAAAGCAGTGGGAAGAACAGATAAAAAGCCGCTTCAATTCCCAAGGTCCATGCAGTTGAAATTGTACTTCCGAGTGTTGTCGGATTGTATATATGAATAAACAGTGCATGGAATCCAAAATGCTTTAGTAAATCAAGAGGTCTGTCGGTGTAATATGTGACATACGACAGAGTAGGGAAGATTAAAAGCAATATAAGCATAAAATAATATGCAGGAATTATTCGTCTTAATCTTTTTATGTAAAATTCCTTTATTGACTGTTCTCGTGCTTCGTCGAACATATTTCTTGCGACGGGATAAAATAAGCAAAATCCGCTAAGAACAAAGAATGCGTCAATCGCTATGTAGCCGTAACGCTGAAACGGTTCAAGATGTAGTATATGGTTTCCGATATGGAAGTTTGCACTGAGCCATGTCTGCTGCCAGTTGTGAAAAAAGAAAATCAAAAGCATACAGACAGCCCGAAGCCCATCAAGAACAGGTAAATATCCGTCAGGTTTTGTTGTTTTTTTCATAGTATTTCTCCATTATAACCGCTGCGATTGTAAGTACAACAACTCCTGCTATTATAAATATAAGCTTAGTGGGAATTGGTCCGCAGCCGTTTATTACTGTATTAAAAAAATCCATAATATATGTTGTGACTTTGGCAAGCTTTGCTTACCAAAGTCACTCAACTCCTTTTTTATCTATCTTTATAAAATGCTTTATATGCTCTGTATGCCATATAAATATCAGTTTTTGCAGTTATTTCAAACGGTGCGTGCATCGAAAGAACAGAAACGCCGCAGTCAATAACGTCCATGTTCAGGTTTGCAACGTACTGAGCGATTGTTCCGCCGCCACCTTGATCAACCTTGCCAAGCTCGCCTGTCTGCCAGATAACGCCGTTGTCTGCCATGATTTTTGCAAGCTGTGCAACAAATTCTGCATTTGCGTCAGATGAACCTGATTTTCCCCTTGAGCCGGTGTATTTTGTAAGAACCACGCCGCAGTTACAGAATGAAGCGTTTTTCTTTTCGGATACACTTTCGTAGTTCGGGTCAACGCCTGCATTTACGTCTGAGGACATACAAGCAGAATTTGCCATTACCTTGTTGTAAGCAGTAATTGAACAGCTTCCTGTCATTTTTTCTATTATTTCGGCAACGGTCATTTCAAAGAAAGCACTGAGCATACCTGTATTGCCCATTGAACCGATTTCTTCTTTGTCAACAAGAATTGCAACGGCTGTTTTCTTTGGTGATTTGATGTCAAGTATTGCTTTTAGTGTTGTAAATCCGCAAACTCTGTCGTCCTGACCGTATGCACCTACAAAGCTTTCGTCAAAGCCTACGTTCTTTGCCTTGAATGCAGGAACAACTTCGATTTCAGCAGTCTGGAAATCACGTTCCTTCATGCCGTACTTTTCGTTAAGGTATTTTAAAATTGTGAATTTAACCTTTTCACCTACATCATCTGATTTAACAGGACGTCCTCCGATAAGAATATTCAGGTTTTCTCCGGGGATACCTTCCGTCATTTTCTTTGACATCTGATCAGCTGCAAGATGCGGAAGCAGGTCAGTCACACAGAAAACAGGGTCGTTTTCGCCCTCACCGATGTTGATTTCAACAGCTTCGCCTGACTGAGTGTATACAACTCCGTGCATTGAAAGCGGAATGGCTGTCCACTGGTATTTCTTGATACCGCCGTAGTAATGTGTTTTTAAAAGTGCCATATCATTGCTTTCATAAAGCGGATTTTGTTTAAGGTCAAGTCTTGGTGAGTCGATATGTGCACCAACAAGATTCAGACCGTTTTCAATATTCTCTGAGCCTATAACTGCAAGAAGAATATTCTTTTTGCGGTTTATAACATATACCTTGTCGCCTGCATTTAGCTTATCGAAGCTTTCAAGAGGCTTAAAACCGTTTTCTTCTGCAATTTTTATGCTCTCTGTAACGCATTCACGCTCGGTTTTTCCATTGTCAAGGAAAACCCTGTATTCGTCACAAAGCGAATTCATTTCTTTTATTTCGTCATCAGAAATAACTTCATATACGTTTTTTCTGCTGTAGGTTAAGTCGTCAAACAGTTCTTTATCTGTCAAAATAATCAATCCTTTCTTATACATTATTCACATTTATTATACCACATTATCAAAATTTAGTCCACACTTTTTATAAAATTGATAAAATTTATACAATTTCATTGATAAAAAGTTGACGTTGTGATATAATATGTATACTATGTATAATTTAGAAATAAAATCCGATAAAAACAATATTATACTAAAAAATATGCCTGATTTTAACTTGAGGCATATATTTGACTGCGGTCAGTGCTTTAGGTTTAATCAGGTGTCTGATGATACATATGAAGGCGTTGCTTTTGGTAAAGCACTGAGAATTTCACAGCAGGATGATGAAATAATATTGTATGAAACCTCAATGGAGGATTTTGAAAATATATGGTATAGCTTCTTTGACCTTGACAGAGATTACGGAGAAATCAAAAAACGTCTTTCGTGCGATAAAGCTATGACGGAAGCCTCGGAGTACGGCTTTGGAATAAGGATTCTGAAGCAGGAGCTTTGGGAAACACTGATTTCTTTTATTATATCTGCAAGTAATAATATACCGAGAATAAAGGGAATAGTCGAAAGACTTTGCGAAAGCTTTGGCGAAAGGATTACATATATGGGCAGGGAATATTATACGTTCCCGTCGCCACAGAGAATTGCAGCTCTTACAAAAGAGGAGCTATCGGTAATCCGTGCCGGGTTCAGGGATAAATATATTCTTGATGCGGCAAAAAGGATTGTATCGGGAGAAATATCTCTTGAATATATACAGTCACTGCCGACACCGGATGCAAAATCAGAGCTTATGAAAATAAGCGGAGTCGGCAATAAGGTGTCAGACTGTATATTGCTTTTTGGCTTAAACCGTGCGGATTCGTTCCCTGTGGATGTGTGGATAAAGCGCATAATGGAGTATTGTTATTTTGGCAAGGAAGTATCAATAAAAGAGGTTTCGGAGCTTGCTAATGAGAAATTCGGAGAGCTTGGCGGTTTTGCACAGCAGTATTTATTCTTCTGGGCGAGAGATAATAAAATAGGAACAGGAGAATAGAAGGAGAGAGTAATATGCTTTTGAATTATGACAGAACAGCAGCGTGTATATGCCCATTTTGCTCATCAATAGTTGAAAAATCCGTATCAATGTTTGACTTTTCGGGAGGTACGCCGGTCGAAATGAACTGCACGGACAAGCACTGCCAAGAGCATTGTGTGGATATAACACCGAGAGGTAAAAAATATAAGATTGAAGTGGAATGCCCTGTCTGCACAGAAAAGCATACGTTTTCCGTTGTGGGAGATGCTCTTTGGAAAAAGAAGATAACAACATTAAAATGCCCTGAAACGGGAATGGATATTTTCTTTTTCGGTGACAGTGAAAAGACTGTACAGCTTGCAGAAGAATGTGCGGCACTGTATGAGGAGCTTGCAGAGGAATGTGCTGAGGATTCGGAATTTACTGTTGTAAACGAAATGCTTAGACGTCTTGGAATAATGGCAAGCATTGGAGCACTCAAGTGTGGGTGCGGAAATGGAAAAATTCAGGCAGGTGTAACACCTGAGGGGATTCTGATTGCCTGTGGTGAATGCGGGCGAGTGAAGCTTCTTCCGATAAACGAGCAGGCGCTTGAGGAATTGCTTGATTCAGAAGAGCTTATAATAGAGTAAGTAAAATAATTGTATATTATTTTCATATATAAAACATAAGGAGGAAATTAAAATGTTAGTTTCAGCAACAGAAATGCTAAAGAAAGCGGTTGAGGGCAAGTATGCCGTAGGTCAGTTCAACATCAATAACCTTGAATGGACAAAGGCAATACTTCAGACAGCACAGGAGAACAATTCACCTGTTATTTTGGGTGTATCAGAGGGTGCAGGTAAGTACATGACAGGATTTAAGACTGTTTCAGCTATGGTAAAGGCTATGATAGATGAAATGAATATCACAGTTCCTGTAGCACTTCACCTTGACCACGGTTCATACGATGGCTGCTATAAGTGTATAAAGGCAGGCTTCTCATCAATCATGTTTGACGGTTCACACTTCCCGATTGATGAAAACGTAGCAAAGACAACAGAGCTTGTAAACGTTGCTCATGCAATGGGTATATCAATCGAAGCTGAGGTTGGTTCAATCGGCGGCGAAGAGGATGGTGTTATAGGTGCAGGCGAAATCGCAGACCCTAACGAATGTAAGAAGATTGCAGATTTAGGCGTTGACTTCCTTGCTGCAGGTATCGGTAATATCCACGGTAAGTATCCTGCAAACTGGGCAGGTCTTGACTTTGATGCACTTGCAAACATCAAGGCTCTTACAGGGGATATGCCTCTTGTACTTCACGGCGGAACAGGTATCCCTGAGGATATGATAAAGAAGGCAATTTCACTTGGCGTTGCTAAGATAAACGTAAATACAGAATGTCAGCTTTACTTCCAGGAAGCAACAAGAAAGTATATCGAAGACGGCAAAGACCTTGAAGGTAAGGGCTTTGACCCAAGAAAGCTTCTTGCTCCGGGTGTAGAAGGAATCAAGACAATCGTTAAGGAAAAGATGGAACTGTTCGGTTCAATCAACAAGGCTTAATAAACTGAATAAAACGACACCTCTTGTCATATGATGATAAGGGGTGTTTTTATGTTTAAGAAGATAATATTATCGTTTGCAGTTATGTATCTGTATGCGGCGATATTTAATATTTTGCTTGTGAATAATAAAGAAGTCAGCGTAATGTCTGAAAACAGCGGAGTTGAATTGCCTGTTATTATGTATCACAGTATTTTAAATGATACGTCAAAGTCAGGGAAATATATAATAACACCAAAGACACTTGATGATGATATAAAGTATCTTCACTCAAATGGCTATACTACAGTTTCTGCGGCACAGGTTATTGATTATGTGGAAAATAATCAGCCTTTGCCGGATAAGCCCGTAATGCTTACTTTTGATGACGGTTGCTATAACAATATGTTTTATGCCTTTCCGATATTAAAGGATAATAATGCAAGAGGGATTTTCAGTATAGTAGGAAAATATACTGATGAGTACAGCGAATCTGATGAGGTAAATCCTAATTACAGTTATCTGCGTTGGAGTGACGTTTATGAAATGTATGTTAGCGAAAACTGCGAAATAGGGAACCATTCCTATGATTTTCATAAAAGTACATGGGAACGAAACGGAACAAAGAAAAATAAAAATGAAAATGCTGATAATTACAGAGAATTATTCAGGAACGATACAATGAAGCTTCAGGAGCGTTGCTATAAGAATTGCGGGTTTTATCCAATTATTTATACGTATCCTTACGGATTTTATTCTGAGGAGAGCTTTGACGTTTTAAAAGAGCTGGGATTTAAAGTTACATTTTCGTGTACCGAAGGAATGAATTATATAACACATGACAGTGAGTGCCTGTATTTGCTGAAACGCTACAACAGGCCGTCGGGAATAAGCAGTGAAAAATTTTTTAAAGATATTTTTTTGCAGTTCAAGTATCAAAAGAATTCATAAAATCCGGTACGATAGTGGTAATTTTATTAAAACAATAATCCAAAATTCTGACAAAAAGGAACAAAATATAAAGAAATGTGTAATAATTCTGTAATATTGTATCAAAAATGTTACAAAATTATTTGCTTTTTGTGATTTTTATAGAAATATTGTTAATACTATTGACCTTTTTGTATTTTTAGGATAAAATATATATCGTATAAATATGGAGGAGTATGCATGAGGATAATATCGGGTGCTCGCAGAGGGCATAAGCTTTTGGAATTTGAAGGGATGGACATCCGCCCGACGACTGACAGAGTCAAGGAATCGATGTTTAATCTTATTCAGCAAAATATTTCCGAAGCAAAGGTTCTTGATGTTTTTTGCGGAAGCGGAGCATTGACCTTTGAAGCTTTGTCACGCGGTGCCAACAGTGCGGTATGTATAGATAAGGATAAACGTTCCGTGGATATTATCAGAAAAAATGCAAAGACTCTTAATTATGAGGATAAATGCGAAATACTTAATACAGACAGCATGGAATATCTTGACAGATGCAGTGAAAAATTTGATATAATTTTTCTTGATCCGCCGTATAATAAAGGTTTTATTGAGCCTGTCTTGGATATTATTGCAAAAAGAGGTATTTTAGAGGATGAAGGAATAATTGTTCTTGAAAGTGATGATACTGATTTTTGCAGTGACGTTGAGGGTTTGGAGCGTATAAAGCAAAGGAAATACGGAAGGACTTATGTAACTGTGTATAAGAAATCGTAAAAACTCCGTGAAAACGGATAAAGAAAAGAGTGTACGTTAATGAGAATTGCAATTTATCCCGGAAGCTTTGATCCGATAACAAACGGTCATCTTGACATCATACAGCGTGCAAGCAGACTGTATGATAAAGTTGTTGTCGGTGTGCTTAGGAACGGCGGCAAAAATCCGGTGTTTGATCCGGAGGAACGCGTGAGCATGATAAGAGAAGTTACGGCAGATATGGACAATGTTGAAGTGGATAGTTTCAAGGGACTGCTTGTTGATTTCGCAAAAGAAAAGAATGCAAGCGTAATAGTCAAGGGACTCAGAACCACAATGGATTTTGAGTATGAGTTTCAGATGGCGCTGCTTAACAAAGCACTGAATCCGGAATATGAGACTATGTTTATGATGACGGATTCAAAATATTCATACATAAGCTCCAGCATGGTAAAGGAGCTTGCAGGGTTTAAAGGAGACCTTACAGGTCTTGTGCCCGCCGGCATAATCAACAAAATACAGGAAAAATACAAATAACTCTGAAAGGAATGAAAAAAGAATGGACATGGATATGGATATCATGGAAATTGTTGACATGATGGAGGAAACAATCGAGAAGGCTTCAGCTGTACCTCTGACAGGAAAGGTAATGATTGACAAGGATGAGCTTCTTGATTATATTCAGGAAATTCGTTTGGTTTATCCTGACGAAATGAAGGAAGCTAAATGGGTCAAGGAAGAAAGACAGAGAATTTTGAGTGAGGCTGAAAACAGAGCTGAAACAATTCAGAAGAATGCTGAAGAAACTCAGATGCAGCTTATTGATGAGCATGAGATAACAAAGTGTGCTTATGAGCAGGCTAATGAGCTTGTTAATGATGCTCAGAAGAAAGCTATGGAAATCAAGACAGATACAGATCAGTATGTTGATGATGTACTTAATGATGTTGAGCATCGTCTTGACCTTCTTCTTAGAAAAGTAAGAGAAGACAGAGGATATTTTTCAAATAACTAATTTGGATGATTTATGAAAATTTTAGAGTTGGACAGAGAGTGTCCAGCTCTATTTGAGTTTGAAGGAGTGAATAAGATGTTATCAGATATTGAAATTGCACAGCAGGCGAAGATGCTTCATATCAGAGATATTGCATCAAAAATAGGCATAAATGATGATGAGCTTGAGTATTACGGAAAGTATAAAGCAAAGCTTGGACGTGAAGTAAGCGAAAAGTTTAATGGAAAGCCAAACGGTAAGCTTGTTCTTGTGACTGCCATAAACCCAACACCTGCAGGCGAAGGTAAAACAACAACAACTATCGGTCTTGGAGATGCCCTTACACGTATGGGTAAAAGCTGTGTGCTTGCATTAAGAGAACCGTCGCTTGGACCTGTTATGGGCGTAAAGGGAGGAGCGGCAGGCGGAGGCTATGCACAGGTTGTTCCGATGGAGGATATAAATCTCCATTTTACAGGTGATATGCACGCTATAACTGCTGCAAATAATTTGCTCTCGGCGATGATTGATAATCATATTCATCAGGGCAATGCACTTGATATTGATGTTACCAATATAGTATGGAAGCGTGTTGTTGATACAAACGACAGAGCGTTAAGAAAAATCGTAGTCGGTCTTGGCGGTAAATTGAACAGTGTGCCAAGAGAAGACGGATTTATGATAACTGTTGCATCGGAGGTTATGGCTATACTTTGTCTTGCGGCAGATATTGAGGATTTAAAAGAACGTCTTGGTGATATAATTATAGGCTATAACAGAAGCGGTGTTCCTGTTTATGCAAGAGAATTAAAAGCTGAGGGTGCTATGGCGGCACTTCTGAAGGATGCAATAAAGCCTAATCTTGTTCAGACTCTTGAGCATACACCTTGTCTTATCCACGGCGGTCCATTTGCGAATATCGCTCACGGCTGTAACAGTATTCAGGCGACTCAGCTTGCAATGAAAATGTCGGATTATACAATAACAGAGGCGGGCTTCGGTGCTGATTTGGGTGCAGAGAAGTTCATGGATATTAAATGCCGTTTCGGCGGATTTTCTCCTGATGCAGTTGTTATAGTTGCAACAGTACGTGCGCTAAAGTATAACGGCGGAGTAAAGAAAGCTGATTTGAAAGAAGAAAACGTAGAAGCACTTAAAAAGGGAATTGGCAATTTGCGTAAGCATATTGAGAATATGCAGAGCTTTGGCTCACCTGTTGTTGTAGCGGTTAACCGTTTTGACACCGATACAGAGGCTGAGTTGAATACCGTAATTGATATGTGCCGTGAATGGGGTGCAGATTGTGCCTTGTCTGAGGTATTTGCAAAGGGCGGCGAAGGCGGTCTTGAGCTTGCTGAAAAGGTTCTTGCGGCAATAGATAGCACAAATGCGGAATATAAGCCTGTATATGATGTTGAAGAAAGCATAAAATCAAAGATTGAAAAGGTTGTAACTAAGATATACGGCGGTGCAGGTGTAGAATATACCAACCGTGCCAATAAGCAGATTGCACGTCTTGAAGAATACGAACTTGACAAAAAGCCTGTATGTATGGCAAAGACTCAGTATTCGCTGTCAGATAATCCGGCATTGCTTGGCTGCCCTGAAGGTTTTATAATAACAGTAAGCAACGTAAGAATTTCAAACGGTGCAGGCTTTATAGTTGTTGAAACAGGTGATATAATGACTATGCCGGGATTACCGAAGATTCCTGCGGCTGAGAATATTGATGTTGATAATGACGGAGTAATCTCAGGATTATTCTAAGTGCGAGGTGCAATTATGATAAGAAAAGGTTTTAAAATGAAGCTTTATGATGGTATGGCTGAAGAGTACGAAAAGCGTCATAATGAGCTTTGGGATGAGATGAAGGACATGATACATGAGCATGGCGGCAAGAATTATTCGATTTTTCTGGATAAGGAAACTAATGTGCTTTATGGATATATAGAGATTGAAGATGAGGCATTATGGGCTAAGGGTGCAGATACTGCAATCAATCGTAAATGGTGGGATTTCATGGCGGACATTATGGAAACCAATCCTGATAACAGCCCTATAGCTATAGATCTTCATCCTGTGTTCCATCTTGATTAATGAATAAAAAAAAGTAAATGAGGTAATAATATTATTACCTCACAATAAAAAGAAAACGGATGTTTTGGTTTGTAAAATCAAAATGTCCGTTTTTTTATTACATTTGTTTTAACGAAATATTATATTTTAACACAAATCAAATAAACTATTGTACAAATTAAAAAAACATGGTATAATAAATTTGATGTATTGTGTGTATTTATAATCTGAATTGGAGAGGAGAAAAACACAGTATGAAGAGTGCTTATGTTTATTTACAGCTTTACAGGCTGTTTGATACGGTAACACCGATAGAGGTTGACTGCGGTCAGCTGTGCGGAAGTGCATGCTGTCAGGGCGATGATTCAGGAATGTTTTTGTTTCCGGGTGAGGAAGCGGTATATGAGCTTCTTGAGCCTGAATGGTTGAATATTGAAAAATCGGATTTTTCGTATGAATATAACGGTAAAAAATATTATACTCCGATAGCTATGTGCAGTGGAAGATGTGACCGATTTGAGCGTCCTTTAGCTTGCAGAATTTTTCCGCTTACACCGTACATAAACAGCGACGGTAAGCTTGAAGTTATAATAGACCCTCGTGCAAAGGGAATATGCCGTCTTGCACAGGGCTTTGAAAAAGAGGATTTTTCACCTGTTTTTGTGAAAAATGTTGAACGTGCTTTTAAGCTTTTGTGTTCGAATAAAAGAGTACGTGCGTTTATGGAAGCGTATTCACGTTATCTGGAGGAGTTTTTCAGATTTTTTAATTAATTGTGAAAGGGAAGAACATTCATGGCAGATGAAAATAAACAGAATCAGATTGATGAAGCTCCTACGATTGTCGGAAAAGAAGCGGAGGATATCATTTCTGAAGTGAATGACGTATCCTCTGATAATGAGGAGAATTTGCCTGTTTCAGAAGAGGAAGAATATCCTGTTCAATTTACTAAAGAGGATGTTTTGGGTGATGATTGGGATGAAGAGGAATTCGGAGATGATGAAGAACCCGACGATCCATATGCTGACGAAGAAAAAAAAGAGGTATTGCCTAAAATAACTTTAAAGGAACGCTTTAGCAAATGGTTTAATAGAATGCCAAAGCCTGCAGTGGCGGCTGAGAGCTTGGGGAATAAGGCTTTATATGCATGGAAAAGAATTCAGTTGCCTTTGGCTATAGTTCTGATTGGGCTGACTGCTTTGTTTTCGGTATTGTATATTTTATGCAGTTCATCAATTCCGACAGACGTTATTGCAAAAAACGTATATATTGAAGCTCTTGATGTAGGCGGTCTTACTTATGATGAAGCATTGGCTTCTGTAAAGGCAACATATCTTTTTGAAAATCAAAAGGTTACATTAAAGTGCGGAAGTCAGACCTTTGAAATTGATGGTCTTGATATAGGTCTTTATGCAAGCCCTGAGGAGACAACTCAAAAGGCGTTTAATTATGCAAAATCGGATAATAAATTTTTAAACGGAGTAAAGGCTGTAGGCTTGTTTTTACACCGTCACACTGTTGTTCCCGTTGCGGCGATTGATGAACAGAAGCTTGAAGAAAAGCTTGTGGAGTTTGGTAATCAGGTACACGGTGAGTTGATAGGTCATTATGTAGAAGTGCGTGAAGAAAATGAAGCAACAATATGGCCCGGTCACACAGGCTTTGACGGTGATGTGACGGCGGCTAGAAAGGCGATTCTTGACGCTTTTGAGCGTGAGCAGTTTAAAAATATAATCGTTACATTTAATAATGCACCGCCTCCTGACCTTACTGTTGAAAAATTTGATTTACTTGTTTATAAAGACCCGGTTGATGCATATTATAAAGTAGAAAATAATGAAGTTACAATAGTTCCTGAGGTTCACGGAAGATATATAGATAAAGAAGGTGTTGCGCCGCTTCTTGCATCTGTAAAAGAGGGTGTTGAGCCTGTTATTGTTCCGTGGAATACAGCATATGCGGAAATAACAGCCGAACAGCTTTCAGAAAAGCTGTTTAATGATACTCTTGCATCTTATTCAACTTATTACGGAAGCTCAACAGCAAACCGTTCGGCAAATGTTGCAAGAGCTGCAGAACTTCTTGACGGTGCTGTTCTGAATTCAGGGGAGATTTTCTCGTTTAATACAAAGGTAGGCGAGAGAACTAAGTATAACGGCTTTTATACTGCGCCTGAATATGTTAACGGACAGACTGTTCAGGGTATTGGCGGCGGAACCTGTCAGGTAAGCACAACACTTTACAGTGCTGTTCTGTATGCAGGACTTGATATAATTTCAAGAACAAACCACATGTTTACTGTTTCATATGCTCCGCTTGGTCAGGATGCAACTGTAAGTGATATGGGTGTTGATTTCCAGTTCAGGAATAACAGCAATTATCCTGTTAAGGTAAAATCTTATACGGACGGCTCGGAAATATATGTAGATATTATAGGAACTGCATGGGAGCCTGAGAAAACTGTAAAAATTGACCATTCTGTTTCGTATACATCAGGAGGAACATCAGTATATTCAAAGCGTTATATTTATGAAAACGGAGAATGTGTTAAAGACGAAAAATTACCATCCAGCTACTATAAAGCGCATCCTACGGTTACAACAGAAACAACAGAAACTGAACAATAGAAAAAAGCTGTTCACGTAATTACGTGAACAGCTTTTTTACTTTAGGTTAAATTACTTTATTGAATTTTCGTAGCTTTCGATCATCTTTTTAACCATCTGACCGCCTACTGAACCTGCCTGCTTTGCTGTAAGGTCACCGTTGTAACCCTGCTTTAGGTTTACACCAACCTCGTTAGCAGCTTCCATCTTGAACTGCTCCATAGCCTGCTTTGCTTCTGGTACTGAAATCTTTGACTTACTCATGTCTCTTTCCCTCCTTGATTATTAAATAATCTTTAAATATATATAAATTTGTATGTCGAATTGTATCGACTACACTTCTATTTTGTGCTGATAAACGAAATATATTCAGATAAATATATGGATATATAATAAATATATGGAAATAGTTATTTAAAAGTAAGTTTGTTTAAATATTAGAACTTGAAAACAGGTGTTTTAATAAAAAACTTGATTTTTTATAAATGTTAAAATAAAAGTACACAAAAATTATCAAATAAAAATGCACAGTTTAAAAAAATAATAAAGTCATGTATAATATATTCATCCATATTTAACGGAGGATGTTCTATGTTATACAAATCAAATGTTCCTGTGACATTAGAAATAAATACTGTACAGGATTTAACTAAACTGGGGGCTTTTATGAAGCATA
>JAZSPM010000148.1:0-13404 GCA_045537455.1 Candidatus Ornithomonoglobus sp.
GGCATATTGAATTTTCTTTGATATAATGTATTTACTTGGTGACATACCAAAGGGTTTTCTGAACAGCTTCGTCATATAGGTATGGCTTATATCGCACAGCTTAGCAAGATACTCACACTCTATATTCTGTTCCGTAAAATTGTTATCAATATAATCTATTTCCGGAGCAATTTCCCTATATGCTTTTAAAGAAAGGATTGACTTCCGTTCAATACAGTAGTCAATCCTCATCAACTTAAATATTTTTTAATTCACTTTAATAATGTATATAATTGTTTTAATGATATACATTATTTTCATGCAGTATAACACCTATTCATCTGTAATTTTTATCTCAGGATTTTCGCTTATGTACTGCATTTTTGTATCTTTATTTATATTCTGCTACTACCTCTGTCACTGTCTTTTTTGCAACTGCTATTTCTGCTTCTGTTGCTGTATCCTCAAAGCTCATAAATGAGTTACCCGGAGTAAAAGTATTATTTAAAATATCATTACCCGTAAGTGTTGAATACCATGTAAGACCAAGTGCATATCTGCCAACACCAAGTGAAGCGTGAATCGGGTCACGGTGAATTTTATCAAGACCATTTACAAGAAGTCTGTTCACAACCTCACCAGATGGAATAATTCCATCTGCATCAATGGCCTTTGCAGCTTTTTCGTACGACTTTTTAATATCAGCAAACATTGCCGCATGATTCTCATAGCCCTGTCCTTCACAGCCCTCCTGTGTATAAGCCCATGTCTGCTGTAAATACAGCTTTGCCTGAGGAGCATATTTTCTTATATAATCTGCCATAAAGTCAAGATACGGCTGGAAGGTATCATAATTTGCACTTCTGCTGCTCTGCTGCTGTATAGTTACTATATCCCATTCATCACTCACAAGAGCATCCTTGATTGATACATTAAAGCCTGTATTACCACCGTTAAACATCATAGTATACGCTTTTCTGTCTTCAAGAGCATTAAGATAATGCAGTCTTAAGGGGCAACCACCGATATACAGATTAACTACCTTTATATCAACTCCGTCCTCTTTTGCTATTTGATGTACATAGCGTGTTCCGTCTTCCGAAAAACTATTTCCTATTGCCAATACTTTCATATTTATTTTCCTTCTTCAATTATAACAAGCTGATGATTTTCTATTCTTTCAATGTTAAATTTAACATATCCGTTGTCAACAGTAAAATTAATATCTTTCTCTTCTGGTGCAAGATATACTCTGCTTGCACTGTCTGCCTTTACTACTACTTCTGTGTTATAAACAGGGATAATATCTTCAATAATTTCAATATCCTTACCTCTCTTCACAGGTGAAGCATAAAGAAGATTTACTATCTTTTTATTGTCCTTTTCCATAAGAGTAATAACACCCTGTGCAGGAAGATTTGTTTCTACACTCTTGTCAAGTATAGTATCAATCGTATGGCATACAAGCTCTTTATCAACTATATTTCCGTATACGGCATAATCTTCAAAAACATTCCAGCCAATATATGCTCCGTCATTACCCTTAACAATCGCAGGTGATGAATCAGCCTTATTGTTAGGAGAGTGCTTATGTGAGCAGTAATGCTCAACCGTTCTGTTAAAATACGGATTTTCTCTGTTTGCAAGAACCTCTCCGCTTACGTTATTTACTTTATATCCCTGAGTATACATGATATACGCTGAATTCTTCAGGCAATTAAGCTCAAAGCACGGACGGCAATAATCAGGCTTATATTCATTTTCTCCTGCAAAGTCACAACCAAAGTCAAATGCAAACTTGCCGTTATTTGTTGCCGACTTACCTGTTGCAAGAATCTTTCCGCCCATTTCAACAAAAGCATTAAGCTTTGCCGACATTTCATCATCAAGCTCAACCTTGTCAGGTAGAATCACAAGCTTATACTTGCTTAAATCCGTATCTGCATCAACATAGTCAAACAAATATTTTCCTTCAAGGAGTATTCTTGCACATCCCACGTCGCTGTCACCTACTCTTGTGTCAGTATCTGCCGAACCGCCCTTGCTTACATAGTAGTTATTTATTGCCTCGGTTCCGATAACAGCTATATCAGCAACAACATCTGCTCCTTCAAGATACTTCTCCTTTTCCTCAACCTCTTTATATGCGCTTCCGATAAGAGTATATGTAGCCATGTCCATGCTTCCGTCAGGATGAAGCTGGTCGCCAACTGAGCATTTTGCACCGTTTGCGATTGAAAGTGCCGCTTCGTATCTTAAAGCGTTCGGGTGCTTAAATCCACCAAATTCTCCCCATGAAGTATGGAACTTACCTGTCATACCGAGATAATCCATTCCGATTGTTCTTGCATATGCCGCAGAAACAGGGAAATGGTCATATCCCCAACCACCTGTCGGTAAGCTTTCAAGCTCAAGATGTGTATTCATAAATGCAAGGTCACGTCTGCCCTTGCGGATATGTCCTCCGTTATGGAATACAGGAAGTCCCGGTTTTATGCTGTCTATCGTCTCACGCACACGCTTTGTATAGTTTGCGTATACTCTCTCTGCAAGGTCTATAACATCTGCATGATTTTCAGGGTCTTTACCCTCCGCCTTCATCTGAGCCATACACGCAGGGCAGAAGCATGGATGAACGCTTACAATATCAAGGAAAATTCCGTCTGCATCGTATCGTTCACAAGCCTCTTTAAGCTGTGCAAGCAAAATATCAAGATACGGTGTATTAAAGCAAATCTGATGATAATATGCCTCTGTGCTTAAATCAGGCTCGTGCCCCAAATAATTTCTTACAAGATGTTCAGGATGCTTTACCGCATACTTTTCATCAAGCCCTGCTGACAGATATACAGGTGTTTTTACGCCGATTTCATGTGCCGCTTCAATCTGAGCCGCAAGCAGGTCAAAATCAAGGTGTGGATGCTGTTCGTTAGCCTCTGACGGATGATATGCCCATCCGTGATGACACTTTGAAAATACTGTTATTGAGTTTACGTGGCCTGTTTTTAAAGCCTCCTGAAACTGCTTTTTATCAAAATTCTTTCCTATTCCTTCTATTTTTTCACTTGTGTGAAAATCAAGATGTACTTGTCTGTAATTCATAAATTCTGCTCCTTTTGGTATATTTTGATATATTCACATTATATCATATTGTCCAAAAAAGTCAATAGAATAATTGAATTTTGTATTGTATTTTTTGTTGATTTATGGTACAATAAATAAAATAGATAAAAGGACAAAAAATATGGATAATCAATTTTTAAGAACACAAATGTTATTGGGAAAGGAAGCATTCAGTAAGCTCCGTTCGGCTCACATTGCAGTTTTCGGTATCGGCGGTGTAGGCGGATATACGGCTGAGGCATTAGTGCGTTCAGGCGTCGGTGCTATTGATATAATTGACAAGGACACAGTTGACGTAACAAACATAAACCGTCAGATAATTTCAGATACTGAAAATATAGGCAAGGACAAAACTGCCGTTATGCTTGAACGTCTTAATAAAATCAGCCCTGACACAAAAATCACACCGATAAAAATGTTTTACCTGCCTGAAAACGCAGATGAAATAGACTTGACTGTATATGATTATATAATAGACGCTATTGATAACGTAACAGCAAAAATTGAGCTTATAAAAAGAGCTTATGAGGCAAATATCCCTATAATTTCGTCAATGGGAACAGGAAACAAGCTTCACCCGGAGCTTCTTGAGGTAAGCGACATATACAAAACAAGCGTATGTCCGCTTGCACGTGTTATGAGACGTGAATTAAAAAACCGAGGAGTAAAAAAATTAAAGGTTGTATACTCAAAAGAAGAACCAATTAAATCAGTCATAGATGAAAACGGACGTCATGCTCCTGCAAGTGCGGTATTTGTACCGGCTTGTGCCGGAATGATGCTCGCCGCAGAAGCAGTGCGTGATATTTGCAATATCGAATAAAAATCTTGCAATTTCATTTATATGTGATATAATAATTAGTGGAATAAATAAAAAGGAGACAAGCTTATGAGAAAATTACTCGCAATATGGGTAGGAAAGCTCTTGATTATCGTTGGAAAAATAATGGGCAAAAAGACTACATCAGCACCCGGCGAATATGCATTAAAAATATGTCCGAGCCTTATAAAGGATTTAAACAGTCACGTTAAAAAAGGCGTTATCGTCGTATGCGGCACAAACGGCAAAACTACCACAAACAATATGATGTGTGCTGTACTTGAAGCTAAAGGGTACAAGGTAATGTGCAACAGACTCGGAGCAAATATGATAAGCGGAGTAGCTACTGCATTTTTGCAGGAATCCAATATTTTCGGTAAATTTGAGGTTGACTATGCCAGCTTTGAAATTGACGAAGCCTATGCAAGAATTGTATTTGACTATGTAAAGCCCGACGTTATGATTCTTACAAACCTGTTCCGTGACCAACTTGACCGCTACGGCGAAATTGATACGACCACAAAGGTAATAAAAGAAGCTATTGATAAGGTTCCGAACCTAAAACTTGTATTAAACGGCGACGACCCTCTTGGTGTTCAGTTTGGTAACGAAAATTCAATATACTACGGAATTTCAGAACAGGTTCTTGAACAGGCGAGCGAATCAAACGAGGGTAAATTCTGCCCTGTATGCGGAACTCAGCTTGACTATACTTATCACCATTACAGTCAACTTGGTAATTTCTCGTGTCCGTCATGCGGATTTAAACGCCCTGAAATTAATGTTGAAGCTAATAATGTGTCGCTGAAAACTCCTATGAGATTTACCGTTAACACTCAGCAAATAGAAACCGAAAACAAAGGCTTCTATAACATTTACAACATGATTGCAATATATGGAGCTTTAACAGCTCTTGGCGAAAGCACCGATAATTTCAGCAAACTACTTTGTGCATATAAGCCTCAGATAGGGCGTATGCAGGAGTTTAAATTCAAAAATAAAACAATAATTTTGAATCTGTCAAAGAATCCTGCCGGTTTTAATCAGGCGATTTCTACCGTTAATACGGATGACAGAAAAAAAGACGTAATCATAGCTGTAAACGACCGTGTAAGCGATGGACGTGACATATCGTGGTTATGGGATGTTGAGTTTGAAAAGCTTGAAAACCTTAATGAGCTTATCCTGTCAGGTCAGAGAATGTGGGATTTGGGACTGCGTTTTAAATATGCAGACATTAATGCAGATTTAATAACAGCCGACATTAAAGAAGCATTCACAAAAGCACTTGCAACTGATTCCGAGGTTGTATATGCGATTGTAAATTACACCATAATGTTCCCTGCCGAAGAAATCCTCAAGGACTTATTAAAGGAAGATAGGAGAATTAGCTATGAAAATTAAAATAATGCACCTTTTTCCTGATTTATTAAATCTATACGGTGATAAAGGTAATATAGAATGTATGCGTAAGCGTCTTGAATGGAGAGGTATAGACTGCGAGGTAGTTGAGTTTACATCAGACTGTGAAAACCTTGATCTTTCAGATATTGATATAGTTTTCCTCGGAGGAGGCTCGGACAGAGAACAAAAAATCGTATGCGGTGCTTTAACGGATTATAAGGATGAAATAAAAACCTACGTCGAAAACGGTGGCTCGCTTGTTGCTTTATGCGGTGGTTTTCATATGTTGGGTAAACATTATAAGCTTGGCGATGAAACAATCGAAGCGCTGAATATTCTTGATATTTCCACAGAACAGGGAAATGACAGACTTATAAGCGACGTTGTTCTTGAAGCAGATTTTTTACCGGGTAAAACAATTATAGGCTTTGAAAATCACAGTGAAAGAATAAATATAAATTCTCACACTTCATTAGGAAACGTCCTGTACGGAAACGGTAACGATGGAAAATCAGGCTTTGAGGGTGTTGTTTATAAAAATGTTATCGCTTCAAATCTGCACGGGCCTTTGTTCCCTAAAAATCCTTCACTTTGCGATTATATTCTTACCAACGCTTTAAAGAAAAAGTATTCTGAATTTACAGAGCTTTCACCTCTTGATGACAGCATGGAAGATAAGGCAAATGAATATATGAAAAACAGATTTATAAAATAAAATATCCCGTACTTTAAAAGTACGGGATATTTTAAATTTGACAAATATTTATATATTACTTAATTGAGTTAAGCTGTGATAAAATATCAGAAACCGTAACACTTCGCAAATCAACCTTATTTTTGCAACATAGTGCCGCCGCCGCACCCGCAGCTTCTCCCATTTGCGATGCGGTTATCATAATACGTGCCGATGACATAGCATATCTGTCAGCCGACAAGCATCTGCCTGCTACCATTAAGTTTTTTGTATTTTTAACAAGCAAGCATCTATAAGGAATATCATATAACGGAACATTTTCATGATGATGGACAGTATCAATAATAAAACAGCCTGTAGCTATACTATCATCAAATTTTTTACCCGATCGCACATCATCTGCAGTAAGTACATATTCACCCAAAATCCTACGAGTTTCACGAACGGATAATATTGCCGGAACTCCATCATAATAATATTCTTCACCATAATTCTTTCTGAAGTCATCAACAGTCGCAAGAATTCTTTTCTTTGTTTCAAGTTCTATAGAATTTCTTTCATAAGCTGTTGTAGTTCGCTCCCCTTTAAGATTAACTTTAAGAATTACTGACGAGCCCGGCAAATACTGAACTGAATATGGAAGAGGTTCTGCTTTCATTTCTTCAACTACATTAAATTGATTTGGCTCATGTCCTTTATGAAGATAAAGTCTGAAAGCCGGCGGTATAGGTTCTATGTCAGTTTCCTCTGGAACTGCTTCTCCGCCACTCTGCATGGCAACTACTCCGCCTCCCGAACCGTCAATGACCACTTTACATTCTATCGCTTGAAGCATGGACTCATTATGTATAATAATATGTGTTAAAGTCCCGTTATCCGTAATGGAGTCTGTAAACTCTGTCTGAAACAAAATATTAACACCGCATTCCTGTGCTATATAAAGCATAGCCGGTGAGAGTGCAGACGGACAAAATGTATGATCAATAGTATTGATATTAGCATTATACTTTACGTTGTATCCGTATTCTTCACCAATAGCATGAAGCTTATATAAAGTATCTATTACTTTACCCCAAATTTTGCCATTACCTGTTAAACTGCCACCACCGGCGGTGCAGAAGTTGCAAACCCCTGCAAGTGTTGCCATACCTCCAAGCTCACCACTTCGTTCAATAAGTAAAGTGTTCACGCCTGAGCTTGCAGCTGTTACTGCCGCTGAAAACCCGGCAAATCCACCGCCTATTACCACTACATCATATGAATCTACACATGGTATATCCTTGCCATTATATTTTATTGTATTCATAACTATTACTCCTATCTGAATTTCAACTCATTTAATACCGACATAAAATCACCGATTTCAACCAAAGCTCCTTACTCATATAAATGCTCGAAAATCATTTTGATTTCGTCCTTTGTGGGTACTCTCGGATTAGTTGCTGTACAAGCGTCTGACAGAGCTTTTTCTGCCATGGAGTCAATAGCATTAAAATATTCCACCTTATCAATTCCGCACTGCGATATTGAAAGCGGCTGATTCATTTCTTTCATCATGAACTGTATCCAGTTGGTAAGAGCACGTACCGTTGTGATTTCATTAAAGTTATTAACGCCTAAAAGTTTTGCGATATTTACATACTTTCTTACACATGGTGGATACTGCTCTTTACTTTTTGCATGACGGTCAATTCCTGAGTTGAATTCTATTATATGAGGTAATAGCATTGCATTTGCTCTTCCGTGCGGAATATGGAACTTTGCACCCAAAGCATGAGCCGCACCATGATTAAGTCCAAGCGACGCACTGTTAAATGCAAGCCCGGCAAGACATGATGCAACGTGCATTTTTTGTCTTGCATGAGTATCGTTATTATCAAGATATGATCTTAACAAAAATGTTCCACATATTTCTATAGCCTTTTCCGCAAGAGCAGCACTGAACTCATTATTATTTATACTTACGTATGCCTCTATTGCGTGAGTAAGCACGTCCATTCCCGTATCAGCCGTTACAGCTGCCGGTACACTTTTTACAAGTGCCGCATCAAGTATCGCTTCTGTAGGAAGCATTGCATCAGATACAAGCGGATATTTCGCATCCTTTTCAGGGTCTGTTACAACCGCAAAGCTCGTTACCTCGCTTCCTGTTCCTGATGTTGTAGGTATAGCAATCAAAGCAGTCTCTTTGTAACCTCCTCTTGTTGCAAATTCACGTATTGCCTTTGCACTGTCTATGGCACTTCCTCCACCCACTGCAATCACGCAATCAGGAGCATATTCAAGCATTTTCTTTACACCTCTTGAAATTTCATCAAGGGGCGGATCAGGAACTACATCAGAAAACACTTCAAATTCGGTATATCCGTCCTGAAGTCTGTATGTTATCATCTGCAGCATTCCGCTTTTTGCCACAAACGGGTCTGTTATTATAAGAGCCTTTTTATACGGTAAATCTGCTAATCTATCAAGTGAATTTTCACCAAAATATATTTTTGTTTTAATGTCAAAGCTTTTCATTGTTTTTTCTCCTGAATTTATATATGGTCGTATTTTTCAAAATCCGCATCATCCTCAGGTCCTAATTCCCTGTTAACAAGACTGTCGTCAAAATGTATCATGACATTTTGTTCCTCAAGGATTTTCTGCATTTTAGGAACATCTATATCATATACAGGCTTATTATCATCTATTGCAATGGATGCCGCAACTCCTGCCGCTTGTCCCGTTATTATCGCCGGCGGAATAACACGCAGTAAATCCCATCCGTAGCCGTCACCTGATGTAATTCTTCCTGCCGCAATCAGATTGCTGAAGCCTCTTTTTATCATTACACGGTAAGGTATTTCATAAAGGAAATGTCTGTGTTCAAAATCATTCATCGCACTGATAGAATCATCAAAATGCTTATAAACATCATTTGGAGTAAGAGTATATTCTCCGTCAATACGTCTTGTTGTACGAAATTGCACCATGTTAGGCAATTCTGTTATATCTCTTTCAGTTCTGTCATCATCCTTTAGCTGTTCAAGAACTTCAAGATGATTTTCAACTACATAATTTGTTACATCCTCAGCAGTTGTTCCAAGCCAAAACGGCTTGTCCTTAGGATGATTGTTTCCGAAAAGGTCAGCCTTTCCGCCGCTGATTCTTTTTCCGTAAATCAGCTTAATATCATTTTTCTCTATTGCATTCTTACACGTCTCCAAATCCGTTAATGATGTATAGAACGTATGATAATTTTTACCCTGAACCGTAGGAACTCCGGCTCTGTATAAAACATCGGCATCTCCCGTTGCATCAATAACAACGCTTGCTTCATAGCACTGTGTTCCTGTTTTATTTTCCACAATAAGTGCCGTACATTTTCCATTCTCCATTACAGGCTGAGAAACAACTGTATCAAAGAGAATATCCACATTTTCGTCCTTAAGCCATTTTGTAAGCTGTAATATGTATATATTTATAGAAAACTTTGTAACAAATCTTGTTTTTGCACTTTCACCCGGCTCCTTGCCGTCCTGCCATTCCTCAGGAACACTGTCGTATCCGCACTTTATTGCAAGGTTAAACATTTCGTCTGACATGCCCTTTACAATTTTAGTACCTCGTCCGTTGCACGCCGGAACAAACCAGTTTACAAGACCTATCGTCGCAAGACCCCCAAGAGTTATTGTTTTTTCAATAAGCAAAACACGCTTGCCCATTCTTGCAGCTGAAACAGCAGCGGCAACGCCTGCAACTCCGCCACCGGCAACGATTACGTCATATTTTCCTGCCACTTCAATTTCTCTTTCAATTTTTATCGTTTTCATAAAAGCTTACCCCTATTTGTTCATAAGATAATTTATTTCATGTGATGTAAGATGTCGCCATCTGCCAAGCGGAAGATTGCCAAGCTCAACTGTTCCGATTTTTGTTCTCTGCAATGCAACAACCTTTGAGCCTACAGCCTCAAACATTTTTCTTACCTGTCTGTTTTTCCCCTCATGAATAGTTATTTCAACATAAACATATCCCTCTGCCGCATCAAGTATGGTCAATTCCGCAGGAGAGGTTGTATAATCATCAATTTTCACTCCATGTCTAAGACGGTTTAAGCCCTTAATTGTTATTCCGCCTTTTAATTTTGCTATATATGTTTTATCTGTATTGAATTTTGGGTGTGTTACCTTATAGGTAAAGTCCCCGTCATTTGTAAGAAGGAGTAACCCTTCTGTATCATAGTCAAGTCTGCCTACAGGGAACAGCCTTACATCCTTTAAATCTGTTTTTACAAGGTCAATAACAGTAGGACGGTCAAACTGGTCAGAAACAGTCGTTACATATCCCACAGGCTTATTTAACATTATATAATAATTTTTATTTTTAACCTTTAATTCCTCACCGTCAAGGCTTACCTTATCGGCACCGATTTCCACTTTTATTCCTTGTTCTTTAACTACAGAGCCGTTCACCTTAACTCTTCCTTCTTCTATCAAAGCTTCCGCACCACGTCTTGAAGCAGCTCCACTCATTGCAATATATTTTTGCAGTCTTACAATTTCACCCATTAATTTTCTCCTTGTAATTTATGTATGTCAAAGTGTGTTAAAACAGCCACAGATTAAATGCTCTTATAAATGAGCTGAAAAAGCTGTTTTTTAATCTGATATTACTGATACCACGAATCTCGCTTTCTGATATTATATCCACAGTTCCAACAACACTGTCGCCTCTGTAAATTTCAGCCCAGCCGACCTTTTCACCTGCGTTAATCGGGCGTGCAAGGTCGTTTGCAATATGATTTACAACCTTCAATTCAACCTTTGAATCCTTTGCAACAGGAACAATAAAATCATCACCGTAAATAAATTTATAGGTTTCACCGTCCACTGATGCTTTTTTTACAGTCATATCCTTTTCAACTGCTTTCTTAGGATAACAGCTTTCAAAGGTATAATCAAGCATTTCTGCATGACTTTGCCAGTCGTTACTGTCATTAAGCGTTACGGCAATAAACATCATACCGTCACGTTCAGCGGCTGAAACAAGGCATCTTCCTGCCTTCTCAGTAAAGCCCGTCTTTCCGCCTATACAGCCCTCATATGTATTTAACAGTTTATTATGATTTGAAAAATAAAGCTTTTCTTCTCTGTTTATGGGCTGTGCTTCCATAGTATGCGTTGCCACAATATTTCTGAATTCCGGCAGACGCATAGCATATCTCATAATCAGTGCCATATCATATGCCGTTGAGTAATGACCTTCACCTTCAAGTCCGCTTGGATTTATAAACTGAGTATTAACCGCACCAATCTCTTTCCATGCGTACTGATTCATTATGTCCGCAAAAGCCTCGCGGCTTCCCGATATATGCTCAGCGATTGCATATGCGGCATCGTTACCGGAATTAAGCATCAATCCAAAAAGCATATCACGCATAAAAATCTGATCGCCTTCTTTTATGTACGCAGACGAACCTTCCTGAACCTCTGCACCATATGAAACAGTTATTACCTCATCAAGACTGCTTTTTTCAAGTGCAACAAGTGCCGTCATTATTTTTGTTGTGCTTGCCATTGAATGACGTTCATGTGCATTTTTTTCAAATATTATTTCACCCGTCACTCCGTTTATAACACAGGCTTCATATGCACTGTCCGCAATCGCATATGAGGTTATCGGAGTAAGCATCAAAATAATAAAAACTGAAATCATAAATAGCTTATTTTTTATCATTGTAACAATCTCCCAAAAGCTTTTATATTTATATATTTTATTATATGTAATTTTTTTTACAATTAATTCTTGACAAATAGAAAAAAGACTGATATAATATAATTCGTCGTCAAGATATGCGAGGGTGGCGGAATGGCAGACGCGCACGTTTGAGGGGCGTGTGGTTTACCCGTGCCGGTTCAAGTCCGGTTCCTCGCACCAAAGTCGTAAAATCCGCGTAAACACTGGGTTTTGCGACTTTTTATTTTTTATTTCCCGCCATCAAAATCATCCCTGATTTGATTTTGACTAACATTTGACTAACATTTTATTCTGAAAGCAAGTTATTTAATTTTTCTATCGCAACTTTTTCTTTTCACTCTTGTAGATGAGTATATATATCCAATGTCATTTGTATAGTTGCATGTCCCAATAAATACTGCGCTGTTTTTATATCCACCCCAGCATTATATAGCATTGTAGCATAAGTATGCCGAAATATATGTGGAGTTATATCGGGCTTTATCTCGCTAACATCTCTAACATAAACTTTTTTGAAGTTATCCCACATTTTTTCAAATTGATAATCCTTCATTAATGCACCATCCACTTCAAATAGATATTCTCCTTTTAAACTTTTAATGTGCGTTTTTAAATCATCTATAAGCACATCGGGAATTGGAATAGTTCTATTAGAAGAATGACTCTTTGGTGTTCCTATCATAGTTTTACGCCCATCAGTCGTATCAAAATAAACAGTTTTACTAACAGATGTGGTGTTGCTTTCAAAATCGACATCTTCTTTTGACTCTTTGGTAGTTGAATTTTGGATGATACATTTTTTATTAACAATTCATTATCTACCGCTTTATCTAACATTTGAGAAATAGTGCTTTTAAATATTTCCGCCGCACGATTGTTATCTGTTTGAATCAAATTATTTACTATTTTTTGCAAATGCGATAATTTTAAATCCTTTAAACAAATATGACTTATTTCATCAAAATGGGCAGAAATACAATATTTGTATACATTATATGTATTTGACTTTAAACATCGCTTGTACGTCTCTAACCATTCTTTTGCCCACTCTCCAACGGTAACACTGTTTTCTTCTATATATGTTCCAGATTCTATCGAAAGCTTTATTTCTCTCTCTAAACGTTCTACCTCCTTTATTGTTTTTCCATAAATAGTACGAAATTTTCTTCTTCCGTCTGGGTAATACCCAATGAAAATATTTTTGCAATATCTTCCATCTGCTCTTTTTTTCATAATACACTCTCCTTACATATAACAAGAAGTGCATATGATATTCCATTAATATAATACCATACACACTATCTTTTTTCAAGTATTTGTTAAAAATTTATGCATATTTATATGACTTTTTATGCTGTCGTTCTCTCCATATATAAAATTTATCTACATCTACATACCAATGTCCACAAAGATTGTAAGCAGAAAATCCGTCTGAATGTACCCATTTTAATACTGTTGTTCTTGCAACATTATAAATATTAAAATAAAAGTGCACAGTTTTAAAAAATAATAAAGTCATGTATAATATATTCATCCATATTTAACGGAGGATGTTCTATGTTATACAAATCAAATGTTCCTGTGACATTAGAAATAAATACTGTACAGGATTTAACTAAACTGGGGGCTTTTATGAAGCATA
>JAZSPM010000118.1:0-27475 GCA_045537455.1 Candidatus Ornithomonoglobus sp.
CTTTATTAAGATGCTATTTATTAAAAGAAGGTGCTGTCGTTTCGTTATTTGCAAAAGCATTAGGTCCCGGATCAGACATTGAAAAATACATTCGGGCAGCTTTTGTTGTTCCGAAATCTCTGTTAGAGCCGCTATTTTGTACTTTGTTAAAAGCATCACGGAACATCTGATTGTGTGCTTCTTCACGGTTTAAGAGAAAATCTATGGTTTCTCTTACTTTTTTATCATCAATCTGGCGATACAGATATTCATATACAACCTTTGCACGCTGTTCGGACGCAATGTTACTTAAAAGGTCAGCACACAAATCTCCTGTTACAGTAACATAATCTCCTGTCCAGGAATAGCCTGATGCGTTTATAAGACCGGGATTTAGTCCCAAAAGAACATGAGATTGTATTTCGCCTGCTTGTACCTTAGTTGCATCTACATCATGACCGTTGAGTAAATTGATGGTTTGTGCAACCATTTCCATATGTCCAAGCTCTTCTGCAGCTATATCCAAAAATAAATCCTTAATTTCGGGATCCTTGATACGAAAACTCTGCGACATATATTGCATAGCTGCTTTCAGTTCACCATTTCCACCACCGAGCTGTTCCTGAAGCAATACGGCATACTGTGGATTTGGTCTTTCAACTTCTACCGGATGAAAAAGCATTTTTTCATGTTTAAACATATTATTACCTCCAATTGCAGTTTTCTGTTTTTATTTTTAGCAATTTAAGGCATATTATTCACAAAGTCGTTTTTCTTTGATTAAGGTATATCTTTTTTTGATATAGCGTTTATGGAATGGGTTTCCGTAATTGGCTCAAAAACACTTTGTATTGCGTTTGATTTTGTTAGTCGAGTAATTGTTAATTTTATTCTGCCATTCTCAAATCGGGTAATTTCGTTTGATTGCAGTTGCAATTTCATGGAATTTATGTTATACTAAAATAAAGTTAAGTGCGTCGTTTTTTGGCAGTTGGGCATCAAATTTGCAGAGAATTTTTAATAGCATCAATAAAGCATCAAAAGGCACGAGGTTTTAAAGAGCGAGTGCCACAAGTGGCTCAACAGTGCGGAAATTGGTGACAGTCCTTTTTATATGACATTGTCTCCAAAACTGTAAGTCGTGGGTTCAAATCCTACTGCCCCTGCCAATATATTTGGCTCAAACACTGGGTTTGAGCCATTTTTTATTGTCAAAATTCGAGAGCGGCAATCTTCACTTTTTTGAGCATCAATAGCAAATTTTAGTAATTTTAGATTATATTTCTGATGACGGTGCGTGGTCTTGTGATTCAAATAATTATGCCTGAAATGAGCATCAATTTCGCATACGGTTGTATCCGTTTGCAAGCGTTCCGTCTGCTACATCATCATTTTAGCATCACTTGATTTCGTCAATTCTATCAATTTCGCCTGTAGAGAACAATTCTGCAAGAATATTTTTTAATTCTCGCAGAATTTTTTGCCCAAAATAAAAATCTCTTTTCTTTGTTTATGCGTATCAAATTTTGATACCCTGAGAGTGGTTTAATTTCATTCTCAGGGGTATTCTATTCTGCGATTCCGTCATATCTCGAATCCGTCTGTGATTCCGGTTAGCCTTGAGGTGTCCTTTTTTACATAGTACCTTTCGGTTATCTCGGTAGTAGTGTGTCCAAGAATGTCGGCTACCGCTTTTATGTTTAGTGTTTTTATGCTTCCGTCAGCACACTTTGTTCCGTTGATTAGCTTGGTGGCGAAGGTGTGTCTGAATGCATGGAGCCCTTTTGTTTCTATTCCTGCAGCATCTTCTATTCTATATAGTCGTTTTCGTAGGTTGGTTGGATTTGCATAGTCGCCGTTGGCATCACACACCAGCGGAGTGTCTTCGCCGAAGTAGTACTCTTTTCGCAGGTCGAGTATCATTTCTATTGCTGTGCTGTTCAGTGGCACGACTCGTTTGCTTGTGGTGGTTTTTGTTTTGCCTACTTTTTTAACCTTACCACCTATGAGTTTTGTTCCATCTCTTTGGTCGACTAATTTTACTGCTTGTCTTATACGGCTCTATGCCTTCTCATGCTGCTTCTAATGAAAAGATTAAACAACTATACATTAACGGTCATTTTTGCTACGCTTACAAATTCGGCATGATTGTTAATGGTTTAGGCATTGTCAGAAATATTTCCTTTTACAATCATAATTTTTTTGATTCTCATCCGGAAATTGTTATTAACAAAAAATCCAATTCTCCGGATGAGGACAAATCTGTTCACGATGCACGATTATTAATACCGACTTTATCAGATTTTTTCAAAAAACATCCTTTGATAAATCCCAAAACATTTATTGGTGATGCCGCTTTTGATTCTGTTGAAATATACAGGAATTTACTTACAGATAATGTTTTCGGTAATAACAGTAAATTTGCTACAGCATATATTCCATTAAACGGACGTTCTTTCTTAGAAAATTCTGATTATCACATTAACGAAGATGGTATTCCTTGTTGCCCTAATGATGCAACCTTACCTATGCGACAAGAGGGAAATACATCTAATTTAAGGTGTGGTATACCAACTTTAAAATTCGTTTGCCCCAAAATGACTTGGGATAAATGCTCTGACGGTAAATACCACAGTGTATGTCATTGTGATAATCCTTGCACACCTTCAAAAAGCGGTAGAATGATTTTTATATCTACCCCGAAATCTTATCAGAAGCTTAAAACCCTTAATTGCATAACTTTTTAAATCTTTGGTTTGAGTACCTTTTATTTGTGTACTCTTTTTTTCGTTTTTGTCTGTTTTTTTGTTGTTTCAAATTGAAATTCATACTTCATAATTATTTCAATCATTCACATCAGAATTTTTTTGCTATTTCGCAATTGCCTAATAAGCAAACTTATTACAAGTGTCACACTACTATCGTATTTCTTAATAATCAAAAAAATATCGTTCAACCGCTGCACAAAGGAAATGATACACAGGAAGATGTAATTCCTGAACCTTATATGTTTCTGTTTCAGGCACTTTTATTGTCACATCACAAAGTTCTGACAGCTTACTTTCATTTTCGCCGGTCATTGCAAGCGTTTTTACACCCATACACTTTGCAACCTCAAGTGCATTTACTACATTTTTTGAATTTCCTGATGTTGAAAGTCCTATTACAAGGTCATTCTCTACCGCATAGCCGTAAACGAGTTGTGCATACATCATATCAGGCTCTACATCATTTATAAATGCAGATAAAATTGCACTCTGACTCGGAAGAGAAATCGCAGGTAATGCTCCTTGCAGATTTTTTCTTAAATGTTCAGGTATTCTTTCATCGCAAACAGGACGTTTTGACATAAATCCTTTCATAAGCTCGCCTACGATATGCTCACTGTCTGACGCACTTCCACCGTTACCGCACACAAGTACTTTTCCGCCATTTTTATATGTATAAAGTATAAGCTTTAACGCATTTTCAATATCTTCCTTACACCCCTCAAGAGAAGGGTATCTATTAAGCAAATTCTCCATTATGCTTTTACTCCTTGCCAATCCTTTAAAAACTTTGCAATTCCTACATCCGTAAGAGGATGCTTTGTCATACTCATAATAACATTATACGGAACAGTTGCAATATCCGAACCAGCGAGTGCTGCATTTGTTACATGCATTCCATTTCTGATGCTTGCGGCAATAATCTCTGTTTTAATGCCGTGAATATTAAAGATTTCCGCAATATCGCTTATTAAAGATATTCCATCTATTCCTATATCATCAAGCCTTCCCACAAACGGACTCACATAGCTCGCACCAGCACGGGCAGCTAAAAGTGCCTGCGTTGCAGAGAAAATCAATGTTACATTCGTTTTAATTCCTTTTGCCGACAATACCTTTACTGCCTTTAAGCCTTCCTCTGTCATAGGGATTTTTATTACGATATTCTTATGTATTTTTGAAAGCTCTAAAGCTTCTTCAACCATACCTTTTGCCTCAAGACATATAACTTCGGCACTTATCGGCCCGTTAACAATTTCTGTTATTTCCTTTACAACCTCTTTGAAATCTCTGCCTTCTTTCGCAATTAAGGATGGGTTTGTGGTAACACCACAGATTACTCCCATTTCGTTTGCTTCTTTTATTTCTTCTACATTTGCTGTATCAATAAATAGTTTCATTCCTTACATCTCCTTATTCATAGCTGCAACCGCCAAAGCTGCATAATCTCCAATATTATCACCTAAATTTGCAGGAACAACCTCACATACATCAAGAGAATATGCAAGACATTCTTTTTTGAGTATCTCCTGCATCTTAGGCCTTATCAAATTTTCGCTTCTTTGGAATATACTTCCCAAAACAATTCTTTGAGGATTTAGTATGTCAATTAAAACACTAAGACCTTTTCCAAGCATAGTGCCACAAGTTTCGTATATCTCTACTGCATCTGCTTCTCCTTTGTTTGCATATTCCGCAATAGATTTTGCAGTAATTGTATCAAGCTCTGAAAAATCCTTACAGAAGGACACATTCTTTCCCATCTGCAGTTTTTCCTGTGCATACATTTTTCCAAGCTGTGCAATACCACTTCCTGAACAAAAACCCTCAAATGAGCCTGCTTTACCGTAGCCTACAGGTCCAAAAACATTAAGTCTTATATGCCCCGCTTCACCTGCCATATCATTGCTTCCACGATAAAGTTTACCATCTAAAATTAGCCCTGCACCAAGTCCTGTTCCAAAGGTCATAAATATCATATTATCTGTGCCTTTTCCTGCACCATATTTCCATTCTGCAACAGCACAGGCATTAGCATCGTTTTCAAGATATACATTTATATTGTATCTTTCTTTAAGATATTCAACTATCTTTACATCGTCCCAACCCAGAAGATTTGGGGGGGGACATAATTATCCCCTTTTTAGAATCTAACGGTCCTCCGCATGAAATACCGATAGCATCAATCTTATTTGTCATTTCCTCTGTCAAATTGCACATTCTGTCAATCATTTTATAAGGTGTTATGCTGTGATCGGTAGGAATTATTCTTTTATCCTTTATAACAAGCTCGCCGTTTACATCTTCGCCAATGCATACAGCACATTTTGTACCGCCTATGTCAAATCCTATTATATTCATTTTACTCCCTCTTACTCTTCTCTTGTCACATCACTAATACTACTTTTTACAAGGTTAATAAGCTTATCAACATCTTTTTTCGACTTATCATATGAATCACTACATACACCGAAATAAAATTTTATTTTCGGTTCTGTTCCTGACGGACGTATTGCAAACCAGCCGTTTTCAATTATAAATTTCAGTACATTTGATTTCGGGAGATTATCTATTCCCACTCTATAATCTATTTTATCTATAACTTCTATAGGCAACGCATTGTATCTGAAATTTGACATAATCTTATTGATTTTTTCAGCTCCGTCAATCCCTTTCATGGTTACTGTTTCTAAACTTTCCTGATAATATCCGTATTTTTCATACAGTGCCGTAAGTCCTTCGTACAAAGTCATTCCCTTTACCTTGTAATCTGCTGCTGCTTCACAAATAAGCATTGCTGCAACCACAGCATCTTTATCTCTTGCATATGTACCCTTTAAATAGCCATAGCTTTCTTAGAGTCCAAAAACAAATTTTTCAGGCTCTCCTGCTTCTTCAAAGCTCTTTATTTGATCGCCTATGTATTTAAAGCCTGTAAGAACGTCAATAACCTGTACACCATAGTCATCTGCTACAGCCTTTATCATTTCGGTTGTGACTATTGTTTTTATTACTGCACTGTTTTCTTTTAATATTCCTCTTTCTTTGCTTTTTCTCAGAATATACTCACATAAAATGCAGCCTGTCTGATTACCATTTAAAACAACATATTCTCCCGAATTATTTTTTACAACAACGCCTATTCTGTCGCTGTCGGGGTCAGTTCCCAATATAATATCTGCGTTTTGCTTTTTTGCATATTCTATTGCAATATCGAATGCTTCGCTGTTTTCGGGATTTGGTGATTTTACTGTCGAAAAATTGCCGTCAGGCTTTTCCTGTTCAGGAACTATAGACACATTTTTTACACCAATTTCAGATAATATTCGTCTTACCAATATATTTCCCGAACCATGAAGCGGTGTATATACTACTTTAAAATCATCAGGGATTTTCGTATTCAGTCTTTCGTTTTTAATAGCATTAAGATATGCTCTGTCTACTTCTTCTCCAATAATAATATTATCAGGACTATCACATATTTTTATATCATTAAAAATATCTATACTGTTAATGAAGCTTATTATACTGTCAGCCGTCTGAGGAGGTATCTGTCCACCATCCTCTCCGTATACCTTATATCCGTTATACTCTTTAGGGTTATGGCTTGCAGTTATTACAATTCCTCTTGCACATCCAAGATGTCTTACGGCAAAGGACAACTCCGGCGTAGGACGTAAATCATCAAAGATATACGTTTTTATACCGTTTGCAGATAATACCTTTGTACACTCATGTGCAAATTCCTTTGAATTATTTCGGGAATCGTATGCTATTACTACTCCTCTTTTTGCAAATTCTTCTCCGTGACTCAGTATTTCATAAGCAAGTCCTTGTGTAGCCTTACGAACGGTATATTTATTCATCCTGTTTGTTCCTGCCGCCATGACACCACGAAGTCCGCCTGTTCCGAATTCAAGATTTTTATAAAATCGGTCTTTTATTTCATTTTCATCAATATATAGCAGTTGTTCTCTTATTTTATCACTAACAGATGAAATCCATTTTTCATATTCTGATTTATAGTCCATAAAATCACATCCTTTTGTATCTGTTTTTCGATTAAACAAAAGGGACATTTTAAGTCCCTTTTGTTTTTATTTACTTAAATTTTTATACAGTATTTATTAGAGGTCTTTTGAATGAACGGTTATAATATTTTTACCTTCTGAAAATGCCTTCATATCACAGCTAAATTCAAAATTTCCATTTTCGTCTGTGTTTTTTTGGTCAAGCCACATAAGCTCGCCCTGACTGTTTTCAATCTTAAATGTAATTGTATTCTGTGTACTGTTACCTGATACAACTATTGAAGCATCTACTTCTTTGCATACAACATCAGTAATAGCGTTGTTTAAGACAATAGGCTCTTCAAAGAATAAACCCTCATCGTCGTCAGGACTTGTAAAATCAAATTCAGAAAGTGAGAACACTATTTTTTCAGTATAAGGCATAATTATACCGTCTTTCCACGCAAAAATTTCAATATTATCAGTTGAAACTGCATCTTTAAGCGTTAATGTGTCAGTAAGCTCTCCACTGCCTCCATTTGCTTTAATTATTTTCCCAGTTGTTGTTACAGCTTTTATCAATCCATTTTGATCCTTCTGTACTAAAGCAAGAAATATACATTCGTCAGCCTTGCTGTCATTGTACCCCATCATTTTAAAAGTTACAGCAGTATCATCAAGAGAATCAAATGCACCGCCATTAGAATCTGTAAAGCTCAATGAATCAAAAAACATACTTGACTTTACAGTAAATTTTATGTCAATATCATCAATAGCCTTCCCGTTAAATTCAAGACCTGTTACATTGAACAAGTAACTCCCATATTTATTCATAGAGTTTGTAACAGCTATTCTTATTGGATTTCTACTGATAATTTGGTCTGAAATTTCTTCTTCAAGCTTCGGTAATATGTATTTGAAATACGTAATCAAATCTTGTATTGTTTTTGATTTGCGGATTAACATCAAATCCATTGAAAAACTGTTCGTCATGTGACAGAATTATCTTGTCTGTATATCCGAGTTCGCAAAGTTTTGAAATAATCTCAAGCTTTTTATTGATATACTCGTCGGTTGTATTAGCATATAGCCTGTCAAGTCCAATATAGCAGCCAACTTTTGCAATTTCTGTTATGTAATCAATATCCTCGGTATCGCTCAGATGACCAACAGTAATACATTCAGGTCTGACCACATTTTTGAGCAAAATTTCAACTGCTGCCAGACCGTTTTTGTTATTTGCGTTTGTGTGCAAAACAACCGGAAGTCCCAGCTTTTGATGAGCAAGTGCAGTCGCCTTTAATAATTTTTCGTTAAAACTGCTGATTGTCTCGTTTTCAACTGCCGCTTTTATTATTCCTGCATTAGTTTCTTTTACATCAGCTACGATATATTCAGCAAGTTTTTCTTCGCTCATATTATACAAAACAGGCTCGTCTGTATAATAAAAGCCTGTTGAACAAACAATATGCACACCGCTTTCTTTTGATACTTTCTTCAGTAAATCAATATCTCGTCCTATATTTACAGGTGTACAGTCAATAAACAAATTCATCCCGTAGGTATCTTTTAGCCTTTTGAGTTCAGCTATGCTTTTGCTTGCTAATTTTTCCATATCAAGATATGCTTTGCCTGCCATTTTAAACAGATATTCTGAAAAACAACAAATATGTTCGTGACAAAGACAAGCCTTTACTTCCGATTCATTTATTGTCCTCAAAACGGTATTGATAAACCTGCTCACTCTAATTCCCCCTACAATGGCATTTTTTCAAGCTCTTTTATTTCATACCCTTGCGGACAATGGGTATGCCCTCCGATAACAGCGTCTGCTCCCATATCACAGATAAATCTGTACCTATCAACTGTATCAGGAGAAGGGAGTGGGTTGAATTCATTGCCGCCGTGAAATACAACAATAACATAATCAGATGCTGCTTTTTCTTCTTTTAGTTGTTTCAAAAGCTTTTTTGGATTATAACCGGCAGATCCGTAAGTGTTTTCTGTTGCCATACCAAATTCATTTTCGCATACAGATATTATAGATACTGAACTACCATTCTTTTCAATTCTACAGGCTTTGTATGCTTCTTCAACACCTTTACCTGCTCCTGCATATTTAATATTGTTTTCTTCGAGTAAACTAAGGGTCTCTTTAACAGCACCTTCACCAAAATCGCCTATGTGATTATTTGCCAGAGTTACTGCATCCGCATTTAACGCCTTCAAAAAGCATATATTTTCAGTGCCGCAAATCAAATTCGGTCCACTCTTTTTTATTGGTTTATGCTTGTTAATATCAGCCAGTGGGCACTCCAGATTGGGAATCACAAAATCCACATCATTTATGAATGGTAAAACATCAGATATTATTTTCTTTGATTCTTCAAAACTGAGATTTTCTTTTCCTCTGAAATTTATATCCCCTGTAAAAAGTATTTTCATTGAACTGCATCCTCCTTATCACATTCTAACAACATCAGCATGGTAAGCTCAAGAGCTTCAAGCATTCCGTCAATACTTATACATTCATCAGGCTGATGTGCACCGCCATGACCTTGGGGTAAGTCGTCTGGCATGCCGCCACGAAGCGTAGTTCCAATTTCAGCAGCACAGGGCAGATGCATTGCGTAAGTTCCGCCTGCGTTGAGATACGTTTTGGCTTCCGCATTTCCCGTATATTCTTTATACATATTAAGACAAGACTGAATATAGGAATTATTTTCATCAATTATATGTGCGTTCACCGCTCTCACAAATTCAGCCTTCCAATTTTTATTATTAAGTGTATTTGCAATCTTCTCCTGCATAACGCTTATATCAGCACATTTTCCGAAGCGCACATCAAAGGATAACGAAATTTTTCCGGCATTTACTTTTATCATTCCATTCGTGCAAGTAAGCTTTCCAAATTGATTATCTTCACAGTCAATTCCAAAAGCCACTCCGTAATAATCTGATAACAAATAATGTCCTCCATACCCGATTCTTCATTTGCTCCTATAAAACAAACAAGACGCGAATTAAATGGAATATTCAATTCTTTTAACATTTTCGCACAATAAAGGGAAATGACAATCGCTGATTTATCATCCAGAACACCTCTGTCTAATAAAAATCCATCCTTTTCAATAGGTTCAAAGGGGGATGTTAAAATCCAGTCATCTCCTACAGGCACAACATCGGCATGGGCAAAAAGTCCAAGACTTTTTTGCCCTTCTCCGAAGTAAGACAAAAGATAACCGCCGTCTTTGTCAGGTTCGGTTTCAAAACCGTTTTTTTGATAAAGCCTCTCTGTATATTCCAACACTTCTGCACAATCTTTTCCAAATGGTGCATCGGGAGACGCTTCTCCTCTTATCGAAGGAATTTTCACAAGTTCTTTTAAAATAGCAATAATCTCATCCTTGTTATTGATTATGTAGTTATGTATTTTCTCTTTATAGTTTATCATTTTTTTGTTGTCCTGTTAATAATCTCGTCTTGAATAACGTCATTAAGATTCACAAAATAGTCAGAAAATCCCGATACGCGCACACGCAGATTTTTATAGTCATCAGGCGTTGCCTTTGCTTTTAGCAAATCTTCTTTTGAAACATAAGTGAGCTGGAAATGTACACCACCGTTTTTAAAATATGTTTCAAGCATATCAACAGTTTTCTCAAAATTAGCATCATTTTTGATAAGCTGTTCATCTAACATCAGATTGGTAACAGTCGAGCCACATCCAATTGCATTCGGGTCAACCTTTGCAACGGAATTCAAAAGTGCCGTAAGACCGTTTCTGTCCTTGCCTTCGCTTTGACCTAAGCCAAATTTAAGACTGTCGCCTCTATACCTGCCGTCAGGTGTAGCTTCCATTCTTTCGCCAAACCATTTGTGATGAGTGTGATATCCGAAAAGGTCGCCGATGAGCCAATGATAACCATAAAGATTTGTTTTGTCCTTTAAAAATTCATACAGGCTTTGATACAATTTTTGTGCCACATAGTTGGAACGGTCAGTATCGTTACCAAAGAAATCGCCTTTTTTCAAAATAGTTGCACGAAGAACTTCATATCCCTCCCAGTTGGATTTAAGTGCGCTGATTAAGTTTTTCATGGTAATCAGTTTTTCGTCAAATACAAACTGCTTTACTACGATAAGTGAGTCAATAACATTTGCAATTCCCATACACGTAGGCGATGCAATTACAATGTCTCCAGCACCTTGCGTTAAGCTTTTAGCCTTTTCGATACAGCCTTGAAAAAACAGACTTGATAAATAGTTTATATCTTTTGCTCTTTCTCTGTTATATTTATTGTCATACTCATAAGCAATATCGAGATCGGAGAAAAGCTCTTCCAAGAAAACCTCATAAAATTCATCAAAGGTTTTTGCATTTATAATTTTATCGCTTTTTCTGTGGAAAAGTGTTTCTATTGAACGGGCAAAATTCACCTTTGAATTACTTCCCGAAATTGCACCCAAGAATGCCGGCTCGTTACATCCAACGGTCGTATATCCCACAGCCTTTTCAAAGGGGAATCCGCATATTTCGGTATAGCACTTTATGCGCTTCTCATCATTCTGGAAAGCAATTCTCTTGTGTGGGTCTTTTCTTTCACAATCGAGGGCAAACCTGAATACTTCTCTGGGTGTCTTTTTCGTCCAACGCAGGGTTACTTGAGGAATATATGTTGGTAAATCAAGTAAGCTCTCTAATATGAGCCTTGAAAGGTCATTAAATCCATCTTCACCATTGGGTAGATACCCGCCAATGCAAAAATGCGATTCTCCGCCACGGGTAAACTGAAATGTCGTAATATGCGTAGCCGCCTGAAGCATTAAGAAAAGCTCTTGCAGATATTCTTTTGCTTCTTCACGGGTAATTACACCGTTTTTAATATCCGCTTCATAAAACGGCGTCAAATATCGGTCGAGAGTACCCACACTGTCCGGGTCTGCTGAAAAACAAATGTAAATTGTGAGAACGGCTTCATAAAATGAAGTAGGCTTGTTTTCAGGAACCTTTAAAAGAACTTCTGCCAGCATTTTTAAGTTTTGCTTGTATTCTTTATTCTCAACACTTTCCAAAAGCTCGAGTGCTCTTTTTGAACATTTATGAGCCCATTTTATAAAAGTATTGGCAACATTTTTTAGAGCATTCAAAAATTCTATTTCTTCATTTTGTACATGTATTTGCAATGAATCGTCAATTTCTTTAATAATTCCGCTTATCCCCTTTTCCAGAACCTTCTTATAATCTGCAGTTGCATGCTGCCATTCACAGGTAGAAAGGTTATCTATGTGCTTCAGGTAAAAATCAGCTTTTAATTTTTCAAAATTTTTATGCCCCATACGACGGAAAGCATCTCCTACAACAGAATTATCACAGTTAAAAAAACCTGTCATTTTAGAATATTCAGTTAAAACGGGTTCCTGATTTAAAATAAATTCGCAAAGACGCTTCGATTCCCTTTGCTGTCTCGATAGAAACAAGTCTTCGCGGTCATACGCTGTTGTCTTCGGATTTGCATACATTTTTCCTTCCAAAGTTTTTTCGGCTAATCTCTTAATTCTTTCCTTCATAACAAAACCTCCAGATGTTTTTTATAGTCTCATTATATCAATAATCGCAAAAAGAATTTTACCATCATATAACTACATGTTGGAGCATTTTTCGGAGCATGATTTTGATTATAAAGCTATGTGTGAAAAGTCAGAGCTATCATACGACTATTTTAAAGAACTGTTTATAAAGCAGTATGGTGTATCTCCCGTAAAATATATAACAGCCCTTCGCATCGAAAAAGCCAAGGAGCTACTCATAACCGGACGTTATACAATATCTCAAATAGCTATGGAATGCGGTTTTGATAATGTCTACTATTTTTCTACTGTTTTTAAAAAGCATACTGGTACTCCACCATCAAAATACTTCGAATTAAACAAATGACAATCAGGGGCGTTCTTCAAAACGCCCCTTTATTCTATTTCTTATTTAATCACATACATCAAGCCCATAAGTTCTGATTTTTTCCTTAGCTGATTTTATTTCCTCATCTGTCGGCATGATTTCCGGAAGTGTATTATCCATATTAAGTGCTTTATATTTTGAGCCTGCATAATTATGATATGGCAAAACTCTTACTTTAACAACATTATTTAACTTTGAAAGGAATTCGCTTATCTTTTCTATCTGACCATCATTATACTTTGGAACATAAGGTATACGGATTTCTGTCTGCTTGCCGCAACTGTCAATGTATTTTAGGTTATCAAGAATTACTTTATTGGACTGTCCTGTGCATTTAATATGAACATCTTCATCATAAGCTTTAAGGTCATATAAAAATATATCTGTATATGGCATAACCTCGTCAATTGCTGACCTTGAAACAAAACCGCAGGTGTCAACCGCTGTATGCACTCCATTTTCTTTTAGCTTCTTTAACAGTTCACAGCAAAACTCAGGATGCATCAGGCATTCTCCGCCTGATATTGTTACTCCACCGCCGCTTGTTTCATAAAAGTCCTTATCTTCAAGTAATATCGGCAAAAGTTCGTCAACTGTCATTTCGTTGCCGTAAAACTTCAGTGCCTCACCAAGACAAACCTTTTCACATTTTCCGCAAGCAACACATAAATCTCTTTTAAAAACATGTCCTTTTTGTGTGGCTTTGTGTGCCTCCTCCGGACACACAGAAACACATTCACCGCAACCGATACACTTGTTTTTATAATATGCCACCTGTGGCTTAAATTCAATGCTTTCAGGATTGTGGCACCACACACATTTAAGCGGACATCCCTTTAAAAAAACTGTTGTTCGTATCCCGTCGCCGTCATGTACCGCAAAGCGTTTGATTTCTATCACTTTAGTTTTATTCATCGTTTAAACCTTCCTTTCACTCCAACAAAGATTGACATATCCGTTTTAAATTCCTATTACCTCTTCCTCTTTAACAAACAATTTATTGTAATCAAGAGCCACACCCTTAATACCAAGTGCCTTTTCAATACAGTTTACCACTTGGTCTGTTATAAGCTTTGTACCCTCTTTTGTGTAATAATGTGCCAAATCCGAATGATATTCTACCGGAGCATTTTTCATAAGAGTATATAAATCATTTATTTCTCCATCATGCTTTTTTACGATTTCAATTGCCGCAGCATTATATGATTCGGTATCTTTATTATATCTTTTGTATACTGTAAACAGTTCTTCCTGAACAGGTGTTGAGGTTGCAAAAATCATTTTAGAATGTGGGAAAAGAATTTTTATAATATTGCAAATTCTTTCTATATTTTCTTTGTATAATTCTATGGATGTATGATGCTTTCCGTCAAGCATAACAAGGTCATCCCAAAGTCCGGCATTCCAATGCACTAAATCAACATCATCACTCAAACCAAGTTCGTTTTTCCAATTATGTAAATGTCTTATTATATACCCAGTAAAACGACAGTTATCTTCTGGAAAGTAAACCTCTGCTGAATTCTCAAATGCCATTTTAGTGTATGTATCATATCCCTTTCTTATTGAATCACCAACTAATAGTATCTTTTTCACGCTTATCACTCCTACTAAATATTTTTTACTCTCTATTTCCTAATACAATTCCTGCCGTTATCAGAATAAATGCAGCAAGATACTGGATTTTAAATATATTCTCACCAAGCAGAACTGCACCAAAAACACAAGCAAAAAGCGGTTCTGCAAACTTGATGATAAACATTTTTGAAAGGCTGTTGCTCTTCAAAACATAATACCAAAGTGTGTAACCCAAAATAGAAGCGGTACATATATAAGCAAAAACTGCAGTGGATTTTAATGTGAAATTAAGCATATTTCCGCCTAAAATCAAAGCCGCAAAAAACAGAATAATTCCACCCGAAAGTTGCGAAACACCCGTTATCCAGTAAGGGGAATTATGCTCTACAGATTTTTTACTAATTACACTTGCAACAACCGTACAAACGGATGCTAAAATAATAAGAATATCACCTGAAGAAAAAGTAATGCCGTCAGGACTGTAGTTAATTGCAATTATTCCACAAAAGCCCACTATTGCACCAATTATTTTCAAAAGGCTGAATTTTTCACTTTTAAAAAACAGGAATGAAAAGCAAACGTAGAGCAACGCTCCCAACTGTTTAATAAGTGCAGTTTTAGAGCTATCGGTAGTGCTTAGTCCTATGTAGGTAAATGTGTAGTGCAATACTATCGAAAATAAACCCATTATAAAAATATTTCTTACATTTTCAAGTTTTGGTGTTGCTATTTTTTCTTTTCTCGCTAAGCATATCGCACACACTATAAGACCGCTTATAATGAACCTTACACTTGCAAACATTAAAATATCAGGTATTGAGTTTGCACTAATATTAAAGGCGCTGTATCCTATTTTAACAAACGGGAAAAGCGATCCCCAAAGTGCCATTACAAGTAACGACAAAAATATTGTTTTTATACTGTTATTCTTCATTTTTAAAACAAACCTCGATAACTTTATCTGCTAAAATTTTTGAGCCTTCTTCACCAAAATGTACCCAGTCGGAATGGAGAGAATTATCAAATCCTGCAGATAAGGAATACAAATCATTAACTTGTACGCCAAGTTCCGTCATCACTTCGCGTGCCTTATTGTTATATTGCTCAATCTCTCTGTTATAGCGGAAGAAATCAGGGTTTCCCCATTCTTCGATTACAGCAGTGGAAAGTGCAAAAATAACCTTCGCATCAGGAAATAAAAATTTAATTCTTTTATAAACCCTTTTTAGCATTATGCCATAGGTTTCAATGTCGGTAAGCGGTTCATCACCAAAGAGCCTTAAAACATCCCAAAGACCATTGTTCCAATGAACAATGTCAATTTTTTCTTTATCTATACCATTTGCCCATTCGTGCAGATATCTCAGAGTATACTGTGCAAAACGACAATTTTCCCCGGGGGCATATACATTGGCTCTGCCCTCAAGCTTTTCTTTCACATAAACTCCGTATCCCGGGCTGCCCAGAGCACCAAATCTTATTGAATCACCGATTAAATATATATTTTTCATTTTTTCACCTGCTAACAATTATTTTCCGCTTGTTTTATAAAGCAATCTTGCTCTGTTTTACTCAAATTTACAAAATATGCATTCCAACCACAAACTCTGACCTGCAAATTTTTATATTTTTCAGGTTCTTTTTGTGCTTTTTTTAAATCTTCGGGATTAAAAACATTTCCATGAAGTGCCATTCCGCCTTTATGCATATAAGTTTTAAGTAATGTATAAAAAGCATCAAGTCCGTCATCTCCGGCTACTGCCGACGGATGAAGCACAACATCAAGCACGGTTCCATTTGGAAAAAGCATATGGTCGATTTTAGTTGCCGAGTTTATCAATGCTGTAATTCCATTTTTATCCTGACCAACAGAGGCACACAAATTTTTAGAAAGAACCTCACCCATCATTCTACCGTCAGGGGTTGCCATGGTTTTAGAGCCATATTCAACAAAATGGTCTATACTGAATAGAGCCGCTTTGAATACACCGCCTCGGCCATTTGGTTTGTTGTTAACTATAGAAGCACAATAATTGGTAAAATCTTTTGTTATTTCATCAGCTACAGCATTGTTATTGCCATATTTTTCGGATATGTTTTTAGCAACAAGACGCAGCTTTTCATTGCCTTCCCAATTATTCTTTAAAATTCCGCAAAGCTCTGAAAATGTGATTCTCTTTTCCTCAAAAACAAGCTTTTTAACTACACACACAGAATCAACAAGACTTGCTATGAAATAGAAATAGTATGAGGTATTATTATACTCTGCGCCGCCTTCAAAAACATCAACTCCCGTTTCTACGCTGTGGTCGTACATACAGGAAAGGATTGGGTCAGGTCCTATTTCGCCATAGTATTTTTCTATTTCGCGAATATAATTCATGCCGCTTTCGGTCATAAACTTTATATGTGCTTTTATGGCAGAAATAAAGTCATCATAGGTTTGAATTTCACCTGTTTTAATGCTTATCTGTTTACTGCTGTTTAAATCCACGCCGCCTGTTACAGCAAACTCTACTGCTTTGGCAAGATTAACTCCGCCGTTACCTGTACAACCGATTTCTTTGCCCCACACAGCAGGCTCATAACAACCGATAGGAACATAATTCATGGCATCATTTTCTTCTATGCCTACATTCATAAGACTTTTTATAACGGTATTATCATTAACAAAAACAAAACTACTGTTACCGCCACGGATGCATTTCAACACCAGCTTAACAAAATCTTCGGGAGTTTTGTCAGAGACTCTTATATGTATTTTCGGGCTGTGGATATCAAGCTCGTTATAAGTTTCCACAAGTAAATATGTCAGTTCATTTGTAACTTCGTTTCCATCTGCGTCAATACCGCCAAGGCATAACGGTAAATCGTAAGCCACCTTTGCAGTCCAGAATTTATTGAAGAAGAATTTAATCATTTCTTTAATCTCGGCTTTTGTGAATGTGCCGTTTGCTATATCATTTTTATAAAACGGCAATAACAAAACATCAAGTCTGCCAAGTGTTCTGACACGTGTTCCACCGATATATTCGTGTAAAAAGAAATAGACAATTAAAAGCTGCATCGCCTCATAAATATTTGAAGGCTTTCCGTTTGCAATGTTATAGAGTGCGGTACTGTTTTCTTCGCTATAAGGTTCAATAGCATTGGCAATTCTTTTAATATAACATAAAACTGCTTCAATACAAATTTTGCAAGACTCGTAAAATTCTTTTTGCTTTTGAGTAAGACCATCACTATCAGAATACTTGTTTATTCTGTCTAAAAGTCCTGTAAATCCTATAGCTAAAAGCAGTTTAGAATTAGGAGAAGTATGACCGAAATCGCTTGCAGCTCTATATGCACCGCATTCACAAGCAGTGTTGACAACTGAATGAATATCATTAAGTTTTTTGCTGATTACATCACGTTCCCAAGCCCACCGCTGTGCTGCAATCAAATCTCTGCCGAAAAGCTTATCCTGAAAAATATCGTCCCTGTCAATCGCAATACGAGAACAGGTAGCTATATACTCAAAGGTTTTTGCTTTAGCTATAGCCTTTGACATACCTTCTTGATTTTCAGTAAACTTGTCAACCGCAGCTTTAAGCTCGGATTCACACACGCCACTTTCCTCAATCCAACAAATATTTTCAAACTGATTGCATAACCTTGCATTATTTTTATCGAATTTTTTCATATACACCTTCAACCCCTTTTATTTTGTATATATAATTATTATATATATATCACGCGAAAAAGCAATAAACATTTCGATACCACTTGACTATTCCGATACAAAATGTTATAATTATCCTTGAGGTGGTATGTATGAAAAATTTTATGAAATATAATTTCGATATCGAAAATATTGCACTTGCCTGCCATGTTGTACCCGGGAGCGGAGCACCCGTTCATAAAAATCGTTCCAGTCACGGCATTGTAATCCACGGCGGCGGTGTAAGACAATACACATTTGACGGAACCAATACGGTCACCATCCTTGAAAATGATATATTATATTTACCCAAAGGTTCAAATTACACCGTCAAGTCGCAAGCGGATGAAGGGTGCTATGCAATTAACTTCCAACTATTCAGCAATGTTTCATTTGAGCCATTTAAATTCAAAGCAAAAAACTACAAAAGTTTTATCCGTTTATTTCAAATTGCCGAGCGAGCATGGAGACAAAAAGATTCCGGTTTTGAAATGAAATGCAAATCTTTGCTTTACAATATACTTTTCGATCTAAGAAAAGAATATGAACTCGGCTATATTACAAAAGATACTATCTCATTAATAAAGCCTGCCATTGATTATATTTATACAGAGTACACCAACGATAATATCGAAATATCCTATTTAGCAGAGCTTTGTAATATGAGCGAAGCATATTTCAGAAGAATATTTTTAAAGAACTTTGGCATATCACCTATCAAGTACATTAATAATCTTAAAATTGACCGTGCGAAGGATCTAATTACTTCAGGCTTATATTCCATAAGCGATGCTGCTGTTGCTTCCGGATTTCACGATGATTCATACTTCAGCCGAAAATTCAAAGAAGCTACCGGTATGTCACCTTCAGAATACAGGGAAAAATAATCACTTGTTTACCGTATCCGTTTATCATATCAGTAAAAATAATATTTCTTTTTCTTATCCTGCACTACCCAAATAAATAGGGTTTTCTTCCGCTCGTATTCATTTTACAGACAAAAGTGAATCCTGCATTTTCATCTTTTTTTATATCTGTATTGTAACTTGCAGTTGTAACGGCAAGTAAATCCATATTATCGCCTGCAAATGCACAGCTTGCAGGTATTTTTGCAGGAACCTTAATATACTGTTTAATCTGCATATCAGCGGTATCCGGTATCGCTGTCTGTATGGTAAAATCTTTTTTCATCCATAGACCATTCAAGTCCGTTGGACAAAATAAGATTATCCAGTAAAATATGAACATTACCATACTTATCAATAGAATATAACTTCCCATCGATTTTATCTGAAACACCTTTTCTTTTGCTACTTTGCGTTCCCATATAAATTCTGCCGTCGGGTCCAGTTTTCATATCATTACAGTATTTAAGACTATATTTATCGGTATCATATATTGGCGAGGTCGTATCATCGTCATTTAGGATAAAGACACCATTATCTGTTGAAACTATCAGCTTATTATTTTTATCAAAACAAAAAGCGGCACAGCCTATGTCTAATGAACGCACTTCCAACTCGCCGGTGTAAATATCTAACTTACATATTTCTTTACAGTGTTTTTTGTTATACCTAACGCCTCACCTATTGTCTTATAGCTTGGCCAACATTTGAATGTTTTTCTGTCTTCACATTTTAAGAGGAAAGCATACAGAGCAATTTCACCTGCTCGTAAACCAAAATTAAAAATTTCATTAGGCATCGGAAAATAATTTTTAATTGTATCTCGTTTTGGGTAATGAGTATATTTCATATTTGCTCCTTTCATCCGCCGGATTTTTTATCAATCCACTCACGGAATTTATCCTTGGGTACTATAATTCTGCTGCCGATTTTTATACTTGGAAAATCTTTTTCGTGCATCAATTCATATGCAGAGGTAAGAGATATTCCAAGTACATTTTTATCATTTCAGCATTTAACATCAACAGAAGTTCGTCGTAAGATTTGCAAATAGATTCTTTCATTTTTAATCACTCCTTTTTGATAGATGTTATATTCGTTTTATTTATTCTCTATTTTTATTTTAATAAAACACTTGTATTTTGTAAATAGATGTTTTATAATTAAAATATATTCTCTATTTCAAAATATGTATTATCTATTTTTAGAAATTTTTGGAGGGCATTATGTTTTCATTTAAAGCTTATTTTTTTAACCACGATGTTTATATAAATGAGAAATATAAATATGCTGCCGGTGAGATACTGACAGCGTATTTGAACACAGATTTTTACGATGATATTGTAGAGTTTGATGCAATAAGAGTTTTGCGTAGGCTGAAAGGAAATTTAAAAATTGATGAGTTTATGGACTACGAACTCCAATCAAAATACAACTCAAATGTGTATGAGGCAAAGAAACATTTCTCTCATCAACTGAATTAGCAAAAGCATTTGATGAATTCAATAAAAAACACGGAATGAATTTCAAGAAAATTCAATGCCGTATGAATTCATTTCAATATAAATCTCTGGTAGCTGCATCAGGTAATTCCATTCTATGTGAGGAAATCAATTTCGAGGATTTACAGTCATTCTTATATTTTGATTTCTTTAATGGAATCAAAAATAAATATATTCCAAACAAATGCAAGAATTGTGAAAAATATTTTTTAATTCAGGGCGGAAAATATTTCAGTTACTGCAACACAAAATCAAAAGAATACCCTACAAAAACCTGTCGTGATGTTGGCTCCAGACGAAGATATGATGACAAGTGCAAAAATGACCCTATCTGGCAAACTTATAACCGAGCATACAAAGCTCATTATGCGAGATATATGAAAAAGAAAATGACCATCTCCGAATTCGAAGAATGGTCACGATTTGCATCTGAAATAAGGGATAAGGCTATCGCCGAGGAAATTTCATACAATGACTATTATACCCAAATTCGGAAATAGCCTATTTCTTTGTTTATACGTATCAAATTTTGACATGGTGATATGGAGGATATACTCCGTAATTGGCTCAAAAACGCCTTACCTTGCATCTAAATATTTTAATTGGGTAATTCTGTTCATTTCATCCTACTGTCCTCAAAATGGGCAATTCTATCGTGAATGAATTTGCAGAGAATTTTTAATAGCATCAATAAAGCATCAAAAGGCATAAGGTTCAAAAGACCGCGTGTTTCAAACGGCTCAACACTGCGGAATTTGGTGACAGTCCTATTTATATGACATGACCTCCAAAACTGTAAGTCGTGGGTTCAAATCCTACTGCCCCTGCCAAAAAGGCAGCTTCCACAGGAAGCTGCCTTTTTTTAACCTTCTACAAGTCTCTTTGTATCAATAGCGATCATTAATTCTTCGTTTGTCGGGATAACAAGCGTCTTAACCTTTGCACCGTCAGCTGTTATATCAACAGTTCCTCTTGTGCTGTTCTTTTCCTGATTAACCTCAACGCCCATAAATCCAAGTCCGTCAGTGATTACCTTACGAACTGCCGCATCATTTTCACCAACGCCTGCTGTGAACACAACTGCATCAACGCCGCCCATTGCTGCCGCATATGCACCGATAAGCTTCTTTACGCTGTATGCAAACATTTCAAGTGCAAGCTCTGCTCTCTTGTTGCCCTGTTCAGCCGCCGCACTAAGGTCTCTGAAGTCTGATGATACGCCTGAGATTCCGAACACACCTGACTTCTTGTTCATCAGGTTGTCAACCTCTTTAGCGTCCATACCCTTGTTAAGAAGATAAGTAACAACAGCAGGGTCCATTGAACCTGTTCTTGTACCCATTACAACACCGTCAAGAGGAGTGAAGCCCATTGATGTATCAACGCACTTTCCGCAGTCAACTGCACTTACTGATGAGCCGTTACCCAAGTGACATGTAACAATCTTTAAATCCTCTTTGCCAAGATATTCAGCAGCCTTCTGTGAAACATACTTGTGGCTTGTGCCGTGGAAGCCGTACTTTCTTATTCTGTCACTCTCATAAAGCTCATATGGAAGAGCATACATAAATGCCTTTGGTGGCATTGTCTGATGGAATGCTGTATCAAATACCGCAACCTGCTTTACATCAGGCATTATCTTCTGACAAGCTTCAATCCCGATGATGTTCGGAGGATTGTGAAGCGGAGCAAGAGGAACGCATCTTTCAAGAGCTTCCATAACCTTACCGTCAATTACGCATGAATCCGCAAAATCTTCCGCACCGTGAACAACTCTGTGACCTACCGCACCGATTTCGCTCATTGACTTGATAACGCCGTGATCTTCGTCAACAAGAGCATCAATAACCATCTGGATTGCATCGCTGTGGTCCTTCATAGGCTTTTCAATCTTTGTTTTTGTATCCTTGCCTACGTTTGTGTGCTGAATGTTTGAACCGTCAATTCCGATTCTTTCACAAAGTCCTTTTGCAAGAACTTCCTCCTTTGTCATGTCGATAAGCTGGTACTTCAATGATGAAGAACCGGCATTGATAACCAATATATTCATTTTAACATCTCCTTAAAATTATGTACCCATTAATTGTTCTGTGCCTGAATTGCAGTGATTGCTATAACTCCTGCAATGTCCTCTGCTGTACAACCTCTCGAAAGGTCGTTTACAGGCTTTGCAATACCCTGTAATACAGGTCCGTATGCATCTGCGTTTGCAAGTCTTTGTACTAACTTATAGCCGATATTTCCTGCATCAAGGTTCGGGAATACAAGAACATTAGCCTGTCCTGCAACCTTTGATTCAGGAGCCTTCTGCTTACCTACTGAGTCAACAATAGCAGCGTCAAGCTGTAATTCACCGTCTATCATAAGGTCAGGTCTCTTTTCCTGTGCAAGCTTTGTAGCTTCTCTTACCTTATCAACAAGCTCGTGCTTTGCACTGCCGTAGGTTGAGTGTGAAAGCATCGCAATCTTCGGCTCTGCACCAACAAGAGACTTGAATGATGTCGCTGATGAAATTGCGATTTCTGAAAGCTGATCTGCGTCAGGATCCTGATTCAATGCTGAGTCAGCAAACAGGAATGTTCCGTTTTCACCGTATTCGCAGTTCGGAACGCTCATGATAAAGAACGCTGAAACAAGCTTTGTACCGGGTGCTGTCTTTAATATCTGTAATGATGGACGAATCACGTTAGCTGATGAGTTAACAGCACCTGCAACCATACCGTCAGCATCACCTGTCTTAACCATCATAACGCCAAAGTAAAGCGGATTCTTGATAGTCTCAGCAGCCTGCTCAGGTGTAACGCCCTTACTCTTTCTTAATTCATAGAATGTCTCAGCATAACTCTGAAGCTTGTCTGAGTTTTCCGAATCAATAATCTCTGCACCTGTGATGTCTATATTTTCTGCCTTTGCGATTGTGTTGATTTTTTCAGGATTACCGATAAGGATAATCTTTGCATAGCCCTCTTTAAGTGCGATTTCTGCCGCCTTAATTGAACGGATTTCCTCACCCTCAGCAAGAACTATTGTCTTTAAATTTGCTTTTGCTTTTACTTTTAGTGTTTCGATAAATTTACTCATTTAATAAATCTCCTCCATAGCATGATAATGCTGTAAATTTTTTCTTACATTTCATTATATAACATTTTTTTGTAATTTTCAAGTAGTATTGGGAAAAAATTAAAAAAAATTAACCCATAAAATAATCGGGACGTTTTCTCCGTCCCGATTGTTTTTATTCTGAATATTCAGCTCCTGCTATTAAAGCACTTTCTGCAACAAACGCATATGATAAATGCAAATTGTCCCAGTCTATATTTGCACAGTTGTCTGTTAATATCTCTAATGCACTCGCCGCAATTCTTTCATCTGCACACGTAGCAGCTACCCATGCCGCAAAAAGAGCATTTCCTAAAATACCGTGTTCCATATATCTGTGTGGAACAAATTTCTCGTGCCAATACGAAAACTGTCTTTGTGCGATTTCCGTTCCTTTTTTCGTATTATTGTCATAGCTTTCCCATAAATCATTAAGACCACGCCAGTTTATGTCAAAGCCATCGGGTTTGTTATCGTATTTAGTAATACTTCCTGTGTTTATCAGTGCGGTAACACCGTTATTATACAGACACTGCTTATATGTCTCCGTATTCACTTCGTCAATGGCAAGCAATTCACGAACTGCCAAATGCGTATATGTACATATCCATGTCTGATTTCCGAATGACGTAATCATGTCATGTGAATATCCCTGTGATATTATTTCCGCTCTGCTGAATACACTGTTTTCAGGATTACTCTTTAATAATTCTTCAAATAAATCATAATCCTTTTTATCTTGAGTCAACTCAAAGATAACTCTTGTACAGAAAATCAGCATAACAGTACCACGCCATGCTGTACCTTTAATCCAACCGCCGGGATAACAAAGTCCCTCTACATCACATGGCATTCTCCAATTGCAGTCCCTTATTGCAGTCAATACTCTTAAAAGTCTGTCTTTTACATTTTCCTTATCGTCACATAAATCACATTTATAATACACATACAATGCCAAAACCCACGGAAAAACCTGACACTCCGCACCCATAGGATAATGACTTATACCATCATCGCCCACTCCACGTGCTATAAATCCCTCAACCTTTGCAACATCCTGCAAAATAAATAGTCCGTTGATTAAAATCTTTATTTCTTCAGCCGTTTTAGGGCATTTGGTTTTATTATATTTTTCTATCAGTGCATAGGCATAAAGACCTGTAAAAAATGCTCCGTTTTCAATAGGAAGTCCCCAGCTTCTCGGATTTGGCATAGATTTTTCACATTCCTCTGCCGTAGGGTAATATGCTTCGCCATTTTTTCCCGCATAGTCCAATACATGACCGTATGGCATTCTTACAAAACGCTTCCATACTATGTCATGAAAAAATTCTTCATTGATTTTCATATTTATTTTCTCCTTCTTATCTTATAAATCCACAAGTTCCTCAAAAGCATTTCAAATTACTTAAAAATTTCGATATTACGTTGTATACGAAATTTTTAAAATGTAAGTTTCAAAGCTTTTGGATAACTTGCTTATTAATAGCTGTTTACTCTGTACAAAAAAAGTGTACTTACCTATAATTATACAGGCAAATACACTTTTGTCAATACCCTCGTTTACGAAAATTTTTCGTAGCTTTTTAATATACAAATTCAAATTCAAGGTCACCAATTTTAACAATCTGACCTTCTTCAATACCCATATTAACAAGCTCTTCAATAACGCCCTTATTAATAAGCGCACGTTGGAAATACGCAAGCGATTCGTTATCCGAGAAGTTGACACTTCCGCCTACAGCCTCAATCCATGAGCCCTCAACAATGAAGTATTCATTTTCACGTCTTACGGAGAAGCCCTCGTCATTCATATCAAATTCAACCTCGTCAATGTCCATTTCAGGCTCGAAAATCTGAATCGGAGGAAGCTTTGAAAGCTCCTCATAAACCTTTTGCATCAAATCCTCAACACCTGTTCCCGTAGCCGCCGAAATCGGATACACTTCATATCCTCGCTTTTTCATTTCAGCAAGGAACTCCTCATATGCCGCCTCATCCTGAATTATATCAGTCTTGTTTGCGGCAATTATCTGCGGTCTTTCCTCAAGTGCCATATCGTACTTTGAAAGCTCGGAATTTATAATATCAAAATCCTCAATCGGATTCCTTCCCTCGATTGACGAAACATCAACAACATGAATTAAAATTCTTGTTCTTTCAATATGGCGTAAAAACTCATGACCTAAGCCTACGCCCTCGCTTGCACCCTCAATAATTCCCGGAATATCAGCAAGAACAAAGCTTCTGTGATTTCCCAAATCCACAACACCGAGATTCGGCTCAAGTGTTGTGAAGTGATAATTTGCAATCTTCGGGTCTGCTTTTGTGGTACGTGATAAAACTGTTGATTTTCCGACGTTCGGGAAGCCCACCAAGCCAACATCGGCAAGAAGCTTCAATTCAAGAAAAATTTCACGCTCATCACCCGGCTGACCGTTCTTTGCAAAGTTAGGAGTCTGACGGACTGCCGTTGCAAAGTGGTCGTTACCCCAACCGCCGTTACCGCCTTTGGCAAGGATATAGTCCTTATCAGGAGTAGAAAGGTCGGCTATAATTCTGTTGCTTTCCACATCACGCACTACCGTTCCCTGCGGAACCTTTATGATAATATCGTCACCCGATCTGCCCTTTCTGCGTCGTCTCTGACCGTCCTCACCGTTCTGGGCAGCATATTTTCTTTTATATTTAAAATCCATAAGGGTAGTCATACCAAGCTCAACTCTGAATACAACATTACCGCCTCTGCCACCGTCACCGCCGTCAGGGCCTCCTGCTGCAACGTACTTTTCACGACGGAATGAAATTGCTCCGTTACCGCCCTTACCTGCCTTTATGAATATTTTCGCCTTATCAATAAACATTATTTCACCTTCTTTTTTTGTTAGGGGACTCAGCACCGTCCCCTATAACCCCTGCTTTTTAATATAGGTAAAAGATAGAAAGCATATCATATTATATGCCAATCTTTGGCACACCTTACGTGCCAAAAAGACGGATTGTCATATGAATATGACACGCTCTCTATCTTTATCGCACAGAGTAAACAGACATTTATTAAACAAGTCATCCGAAAGCGTTTAAAATTATGCTCCAAGAAATTTTTGTATGCATCGTAATATCGAAAATTTCTTGTTAATTTTAAATGCTTTCGAGTGACTTGTACTATATTATTTTTCAAAATTTTACTTCCAATTATTTCTACAAAAAAAGCCGTCGCTTGCGCGACAGCTCTTTAATTAATCAGCATAAACACTGCACTGCTTTCTGTCTCTGCCTTTTCTTTCGAACTTAACTTTACCGTCAATCAGAGCAAAAAGAGTGTCATCACTACCGATACCAACATTGTTGCCCGGGTGAATCTTTGTACCTCTCTGTCTTACAAGAATGTTTCCTGCTAGTACAAACTGACCGTCAGCACGCTTCGCACCAAGTCGTTTCGATTCGCTATCACGACCATTTTTTGTACTACCCATACCTTTTTTATGAGCCATTTATAACACCTCTCTTTTTCTTCAATTAATTTGGATAAGATTATGCATTAATCTTTGTGATTTCTACCTTTGTGAAAGGCTGTCTGTGGCCCTTCTTACGTCTGTAGTTCTTCTTTCTCTTCATCTTGAAAACGTAAACCTTCTTAGCTTTGCCGTTTTTAACAACCTTAGCTTCAACAGCTGCACCCTCAACAACAGGAGTACCAACCTTTACGTTTTCGCCATCGCCTACCATAAGAACCTGGTCAAACTTTACAGCAGCGCCTTCCTCAGCCTCAAGCTTCTCTATGAAAAGAGTATCGCCCTCAGCAACCTTGTACTGCTTTCCGCCTGTAACTATAATTGCGTACATATCTGAACACCTCCTAAAATATTTATTTGAGGACTCGCTATCATAGGTGCTCAATGAGCTTTATGAACCTATTCTATGCGGTCGCCATTACAGTATAACAAAAAGTGAAGATTTTGTCAAGTGTTTTTT
>JAZSPM010000220.1:0-25740 GCA_045537455.1 Candidatus Ornithomonoglobus sp.
AAACCGAAGAAAACGAAGACAAAGATAAAGATGAAGATGCTGAAAAGGATAATACCAAGCAGAACACCGAAGAAAAAGAAGATGAACCGATAAATATAGCTCCTGAAGATCCTCAGATTGGGGTTCAGGATCCTACTCAGTCGGTTGATCCCGGTGTTTCTATCACACCAAGTAAACCTTTTGACGGCGGAAGTCAGGAGTACATTCAGGACACACCTCTTACAATCCACAAGCAGCCCGAAGGGTCGGAGTCGGAAGAATATGGATCAAAATATGAACTTGAGGTTCAGGTATATGGCGGCAAACCACCGTATAGTTATCAGTGGTTCTACTACACAGGTTACAGAAACAATACCGATAAAATTGCAAATGGTGATTATGTGAAGGATGCAACAAGTGCCACATTGGTTCTTTCGGTTGAAAAAGAAAACAACCTTCTTGGTCAGAAAATTTACTGTGAAATAACTGACAGCGAAGGAACAACCGTAAAAACAGATGCAATCGAGGTTTACGGTCCGTTCTCCATGCCGGTTGACGATTCACTTTCAGACGCGGGTAAAAACATACTTGTTGGCAGAGTTGCAGACGGCATCCTTAAAAAAGGTGAAAAGGTTTCTGTTATAAGAGACGGCAAGGTTATTGCAATAGGCGTGGCGGAAGATTTGCAGATGTTTAATAAGTCGTTGGATGAAACTGCTAAGGGCGATAATATTGGAATCGTATTTGCAAGAGAAGATGGTGTAAGACCAACAAGTGGCGATATTGTGGTAAAATATCAGTCTTCGCATATTATAGATACAAGCGATATTGTAAACTAATTAGTTGCTAATTAGATTTAACATAAATTTATAAGGAGGAAAAGAGCATGGGATTAGGCGATTTCTTTAAAAACATTTTCGGTAAAAAGACCTGCGCATTTTGCGGAGACGAGTGCGGTATGCTGAGTCGTACAAAAATCAAAGGCGATGAATACATATGCTCAAAATGTGATGATATGTGTTCATTCCATATCCAAAAGTACAGATTTACAAAGGATGAACTTGCAGGGCATATGGAGTATATGAAACGCTCCGACCGTATTTACAAGGAAGTAATACTTCCCAACATAACTAAACCTGAGCGTTATCCCTCCGCTACGCAGAGACAGGGCATAGAGTTTTTCGATGATTTTGGAATGTTCCGCATCATAGATGGCTCAAAGGACAATAAGGAAAACTATCCAAAAGAATTGTTCCGCTATGACCAAGTGGCAAGCTATGAACCTTATATCGAGGAATCAGAAGAAACTGATGATAAGGGAAATACAAAAACAGTGTTTGGAGAGGGCGGTATCAAAATCACCTTGGTTGGCGGCAGAGATGACACAACTACTATGAGAAAAGGACTTCGTGCTCATCCTTACATAACCGAAGAAATTACTGTTTGTTTTGCAACAAATGACAGAGAAAAGGAAAATTATCTTAAATATGCAGAAAATGCAATCCATCATTTCAACTATATCTTCGGTGTAAACGATGATCAAAAGGGACTATTCAGCTTTGGCATGTCAACAAAAGAAAAGCGTGACTTAAAAGCAACAGTTGCCTTTACCAAAACTGCATTTGATGCAGTAAAGGTTGCAAAGAATGGCGGCGAAATAACTGACGAAAAGAAAGCCGAAATCATGGAAAATATGAACGCTATTGACGATGCGCAGACAGGCGGACTTGCAGTGTACACAAGAGCAGCAGATGCGGCAGAAGCAAAAATTCAGTAAATTATTAAAATATTAAATTTTAGGAGGAATTATATTATGAAAAAATTATTAGCATTATTATTGGCAGGAATTATGGCGTTTGCGATTGCAGGATGTAACAAGGAAGATATTGAGGCTGGTCCTGACAGCACAGATCAAGTTGAAGAAGATGTAGTAAGCAAAATCAATATGACCTACGGCGATGACGAAACAAAGATTACGCTTTATAAGCCTGAAGGTGCATTCTTTTCAGTTGATGCAGAGGATGCTGAAGATGCAGGCGACATTGTAATAATGCTTGCTGACGATTATTCCTGGGATGCAGAGATTATGGGATATAAGCATTTTGAAGGAATCAGCAGTAACGTGCCATTTGTAGAGTATTATTTTGATGGAGCAACATCGGATGATTACACATTCTATGAACAGGAAATAACTGACCTTGGTATTGATTATGAAGGAAAGCCTGTAAAGCTCATCAGATACACTTACAAAGAAGTTGATGACGAAGAAGAATACAAAGAATGTTTTGTAGGCTTTGAATACAAAGGCACAGAAGACAGCGGTCTTTTTGGTCTGAAAATTACTCCTTCTGACGAAGAACTTTCAGACAGCTACATTAAGGGATTATTTAACCAGATGTTTGCTCTTGAAAAGTAAAACCCCAAATGTGCGGGAGGGAACCCGAGTGTTCCCTTCTTCTCAAAGCCCTTCAAATAAAGGGTGAAGGGTTTTGAGAAGAAGAATTTCTTCGCGAGAAAGGAGGTCGTTTTTATGAGAATGGTTAAATTTATGGCTATTATCACAATGATTGTATCACTCTTCGGATGCACACCACAAAAACCGCAACTGCTTGATAAAACAGGTATGGTGTATAAGGACTCGGATTACAGAAGTATATATGCAAATGTTTTTGACTTTGATAATTACGACGGTCAGCCGATGTTTGCGGTGGCATTTTTAGGCTATGGTGATAGAATGGATTTTCGACATACATATGTAGAAGGGATTTTTAAAGATTTGGGCGATGTTGCCACCAGGCAGATTGGTCACATTGATTACGATGGCGATGAATGGTACTTAATCGTGCCAAGATATAGAGAGGATGTTGATATAACAAATCTTGATACAGGCGAAGTTCACACCATATATAACGGCGAAGCATTTACTGTTAAATGTAACTTATCTGATTTACACTCAAATATTGAAATCAGCACAGAGCTGAATTTAAGCGGACATAAATTCTCTCCTCAAATTGGTGGAGACGGAAAACTTGTCCAAAATCCCGATGTGTGGGATATAACAGATTATTCAGTTTTGGATGAAAATTTATATATTCAGGAAGGAGAATAAATTATGGGATTATTAAAAGCAGGTATTGGGGCGTTGTCAGGAGTAATGGCGGACTCATGGAGAGATTATTTTTACTGTGAGAGCTTAGATGCCGACACCCTTGTGGTCAAAGGTGAGAAAAAGGCAGGTGGACGCTCCTCTAATAAAAAAGGAACCGACAACATCATATCAAACGGCTCTATCATCAATGTCAATGACGGACAGTGTATGATGATTGTGGAGTCAGGCAAGGTAGTAGAATTGTGTGCAGAGCCGGGCGAATTTGTTTACGACACAGGCACAGAACCAAGCCTTTTTTACGGTAGCCTGAGCGAAAATATCAAAAAAAGCTTTTCCGAGATTGGAAAGCGTTTCACCTTTGGCGGTGAGCCTGCAAAGGACCAGCGAGTTTACTATTTTAATACAAAAGAAATTATGGGCAATAAGTATGGAACCCCATCTCCTATTCCATTCCGCATTATGGATCAGGCAATAGGATTTCCTCTTGATATTAAAATCCGTTGTCACGGCGAATATTCTTACAGAATTACAAACCCGATGCTTTTCTACTCCAATGTATGTGCAAATATAGAAAACGCATTTACCCGTGATGAAATTGACGGACAGTTAAAATCCGAACTTTTGACAGCACTTCAGCCTGCAATGTTCAAGATTTCGCAGAACAACATTTACTATGGTGCAATCACTGCATATACAATGCAGCTTGCAGATGAGCTTAACGAGCTTTTATCTGCTAAATGGAGAGACAGACGAGGCGTTGAAATCGTAGAGTTCGGAGTATCTTCTGTTAATGCAACCGAAGAGGATGAAGCAAGAATTACTGAATATCAGCGCTCTACTGCTATGGGCAGAGATGCTAATATGCTTCGAGGTCATATGGCAGGTGCAACAGCTCAGGCTATGAATACTGCTGCTGCAAACGAAAACGGTGCAATGGCAGGCTTTATGGGTATGGGTATGGCAGGAAATATGATGGGTGGAATGGCAAACTTCATGCAAGGGGCAAATACAAGTCAGAACACAATGGTTAATCAGCAGGTAGGTGGAACAACTCAGGGCGGTTGGAAATGTGAATGCGGCACTGAAAATACAGGCAAGTTCTGCCAAAACTGCGGTAAACCTCAGCCTGAACCTAACGGTTGGACCTGTTCTTGCGGTGCTGTAAATCAGGGCAAATTCTGTCAGAATTGCGGAAGTAAAAAACCTGAAGGTGCTCCACTTTATAAGTGTGATAAATGTGGCTGGACTCCTGAAGATCCCATGAACCCACCAAAGTTCTGCCCTGAATGCGGAGATGTTTTTGACGAAAATGATGTAAAGTAAGGCGTTGGTATTATAAAAAAGTTTTTATGTCTGTTACTTTTTCACACCCTCGGATTGCTATTCATAAAACAAGAATAGCAATCCTTTTCACACTCTCGAAGATGTCTTTTATGTTATCTTGCAATAAGCTTTGCTTCTTTAGAGAACGGTTCTCTCTTACCGTCTGCAACCTCATATAAAACCTTGGAGGTTTCCTTTATTGCAGCTGCAAATTCTTCGTATTCATTATCGCATACATCACATATACCTATTTGATAGTTCTCACCGTCAAATCTTCCAAGATACGCCTGATCATAGAGCGTGTAATAATTCGCACCTACAAAATTCGGCTCTTTTGCACTCATTTCCATATAATATCTGTATGCATTACCTCTTTCTTCCTGACTTTCAACAGATACAATTCCTGTCATAGACATACCTCTGTCAAATGCTCCGAAATGGAATTCACCGATTATACAAGGCTTGTCGGTATATTTAGCTAAATCTCTAAGTGGATTTACAGCCGAAGTCTGATAACAGTTAAATGAAAGAACATCAATATAATCAATTCCTGCAAGCATTCTATCGGGTAAAGCTGCAGCGTAGCGCTGACCAAGATTCAAGTGATTCGGGTCAATTTCCTTTATTGCAAGTGCAGGAACTTTTATGTATTCGTCCATCATTATTTTTGTGAAGCTCTGTAAATCTTCTGCGTTATTATAGGAAGCAATATCTTTTATCATGCCGCTGAAATCATCAAAATTATTAAAGCTACTGTTCCATGCGGAATTCAGTGCATCTATTGAAGTGTATTTGTCTTTAAGATAATCGGCAAATACCTTTCGGCTCTTGAACGGTACATCAACAACGTACATTTCCTCAACTAAATTCAAATTAGGAGTCCATGTCCATAAAGGCTCGTTACTCATAAAGTAACCTATCATATAGCTGTCGTCTTTATATGGAATAAGCTGTTCAGCGAATTTTTTTGAGCTTTCGTGATATTCCTCGGAAAATACATCAGGGAAATCTCTGAATATATTCACGGGAGTTGAAGGGAATTTCTCCATAGGAATAGAGTATGGAACCTTCATCTTACGACAGAACTTAATATCTGACCAGTTGCCGACGGAATTCAGACCGAGATGCTTTAACCTTGCTAATGTGTGTTTTTGCCATTCCTCATACCAGTTGTCTCCATATATTCGGTATAGATTATATCTCAGAAAATCTACATATTCACCGCTTGCAACCGGATGATTAGGATTTTCAACGGAGTAGTAGAATGGCTTGACTTTATCAGGCAGCATTTTAAAAAGTGATTCTATGCCGTTTGTTCTGCAAGGGATTCGGCAAAATGTTTCTGCAGCGCCGTTGCTTATGAATACATAACCGTCGGGGTCAACAAGCCATGTTTTGCCCTTTTCGTCTTTTTGAACACGGAAAAATCCTGTTGCTTCAAAACGCTTTTTCAGCCAGCCTCCGTATTTGCTGTAATTATAGTTTTCTTCAGGGAATGGCTTTTTGTGACTCTCAATAAGCTCCTGTTCACAGTGAATTTTACCTTTCCAGTCACGTTGAGTCCACTGACCGAATTCGTCAACCAAAGGCTCGGAATTAAGAGTATAATCAGGCTCATCGGGAGTTGAATATACATTATATATTTTAAAGGATTTTTCAATTACGTCCTCTTTAAGGATTGATATTTTAAGAGACATTGAAAATTTGGTTATGTCCTTTATATTAAGCTTGTTTCCTGTAACAACAGATTTAAGTCTGCCCGGAGTACGAGGTAAAAAGACAAGCTTTGCATTGAATGCTTCAAAAGGAATAGAAATTGTAGTACGCAGATGCGGCAGAAGTCCCATTCGTATTGAAAATACAGGATTCTCGTTGTTTGTCCAGAATTCAAAAAGAATGTTTTGAGAACGGTCAATCATATTTTCTATATCAAAGCATAAGAATTTATCCTCAGGGTTTATATTTTTAAAAAGTGATTCGCTTATAGCCCTTCCGCCTGTCTTTGAATATGTAATAAGACAGTGATCGTCTTTCTTTTCAATTACAGCATTTTCAGTGCTGAAGTCCTTAAAGTTAAAAATTTTCATAAAAGTCACTCCTTTTTAAGATTTTGTTTATAATATCACACTTGGCAGAGAAATGCAAGATAAATTTAGTTTAAGTATTAAAATGTCGCAAAAATATCAAAATGTCGTAAATAATGTGCTATAAATCTAAAAAAATATATTGACAAAAAAAACGATATATGGTATTATATATACGATACAGAGATTTGGAGACGTATCAAAACAAACACTGCTTTGTTTTGGTACGTCTTTTTGTGTATAAAAATAAAAAAGGAGAAATGAAAATGTACGATGTTGCGATAATCGGTGCAGGTGTTGTCGGAGCAATGACAGCAAGAAAGCTTGCGGCGTATAATCTGAAGGTATGCATAGTTGAAAAGCAAAATGACGTTGCAATGGGTGCAACAAGAGCAAATTCAGCTATTGTTCATGCAGGCTTTGATGCTAAGGAAGGGACATTAAAAGCAAAGCTGAATGTAAAGGGTTCCGAAATGATGGAGCAGGTAACAAAGGAGCTTGGAGTAAAGTATAAAAATAACGGCTCACTTGTTATCGGGTTTGATGATGGGGACACTAAAACAATACAAGAGCTTTATACAAGAGGTATCAACAACGGTGTTAAAAATCTGAAGGTTCTTGACAGAGAAGAATTGAAAAAGCTTGAGCCGAATATTTCAGATAATGCAGTGGGTGCATTGTATGCTCCTACAGGTGCTATTGTATGTCCATATGAGCTGACGATTGCGGCTGTGGGTAATGCGATGGATAACGGTGTGGATTTGAAATTAAATTTTGAAGTAACGGAAATTAAAGAATCGGCTAATGGGTATACTTTAGTGTCCCCTAATGAAACTATTGAAGCTAAGTTTATTGTAAATGCGGCAGGTGTATATTCCGATGCTGTTGCAAATATGGTTGGTGATGCTTCATTTAGCGTACACCCAAGACGCGGAGAATATATATTACTTGATAAGGAATGCGGCGATATTGTATCACACACAATATTCAGAACTCCTTCAAAAATGGGCAAGGGTATTTTAGTGTCCCCTACAGTAGACGGAAATCTATTGACAGGACCTACATCTGTAGATATGGAGGATAAAGAAAATACAGCAACTACACCGGAGGGGTTTGCACATATAATTAAAGAGGCGGTTGAGAATGTAATTAGTGTCCCCTTTAATAAGACAATAACTTCGTTCTGTGGATTAAGAGCAGTAGGAAGTACAGGTGATTTTATTATTACTTCTCCAAAGCAAGGCTTTATAAATGCGGCGGGAATTGAATCACCGGGACTCACTGCTTCTCCTGCGATTGCTGAATACATAGCAGATATGCTAAAAGAACAGGGACTTGAACTTACAGAAAAGGAAAGCTATAATCCCATAAGAAAGCCAATGCATTATTTCAGAGAAGCAAGCATTGAAGAAAAGAATGAAATAATAAAGAAGGATAAAGCATTCGGCAGAGTTATATGCAGATGCGAAACTGTAACAGAGGGTGAAATCCTTGAGGCTATCCGTACTAATCCTAAGCCACGTGACCTTGACGGAGTAAAACGTCGTACAAGAGCACAGATGGGAAGATGTCAGGGTGGTTTCTGTATGCCTTATATTGTGGAGCTGCTTGCAAAGGAAATGGGAATTCCATATGAAAATGTTACAAAGTTCGGTGGAGATTCGATAGTAAATACCGGTAAGACAAAGGAGGCAAATAACAATGACTGATTTAGTTATTATCGGCGGAGGACCTGCCGGAATGAGTGCGGCTATAGCTGCATATGAAAGCGGTATAAGAGATATTCTTATACTTGAAAGAGATGAAAATCTTGGTGGTATTCTACAGCAGTGTATTCATAACGGATTCGGATTACATAAATTCAAGGAGGAGCTTACAGGCCCTGAGTATGCATGGAAGTACGAAGAAAAAGTACGTGAACTTAACATTCTTTTTAAGCTTAATACTATGGTACTTGATATTACACCTGATAAGGTTATAACTGCAACAAATGCAGAAGAGGGTATTATTCAGATTCAGGCTAAGGCTATAATCCTTGCAATGGGGTGTCGTGAGCGTTCAAAGGGTGCATTGAATATTGCAGGCAGCCGCCCTGCGGGAATATACAGTGCGGGAACAGCACAGAAGTTTGTTAATATGAAGGGCTATATGCCGGGTAAGAATGTAGTTATCCTCGGTTCAGGCGATATTGGGCTTATCATGGCAAGACGTATGACTCTTGAAGGTGCAAAGGTAAACGCTGTATGTGAGCTTATGCCATATTCGGGAGGCTTGGCAAGAAATATTGAGCAATGTCTGAATGATTTCAATATTCCGTTAAAGCTTAGCCACACTGTAGTTGAGATTCATGGCAAGGAACGTCTTACAGGCGTTACAATAGCACAGGTTGATGAAAACAAAAAGCCTATACCAAGCACAAAAGAATATATTCCATGTGATACATTATTGCTTTCAGTAGGTCTTATTCCGGAAAATGAGCTTTCAAAGAGTGCATCTGTTGAGCTTGACAGAATAACAAGCGGTGCAGTTGTTGACCAGGACAGACAGACATCGCAGGAGGGTATTTTTGCCTGCGGAAATGTTTTGCACGTTCATGACCTTGTTGACTTTGTTTCGGAGGAAGCAGAAATTGCCGGAAAGAGTGCGGCTGATTATATAATGAACGGAGCAACGGAAAGCATTTTGATTCCGATTAAAACAGACGGTAAAATCCGTTATACAGTACCTCAGAACATTACAAAATCAAAGGATATTACAGTTTATTTCAGAGTTGCAGATGTTTATAAGAATGTAAGTATAAATGTGTATAATAATAACGGAGATAAGATTTTCACAAAGAAAAGACCAAAAACAGCTCCGGGTGAAATGGAAAGCATAACGCTTAAGAAGGATGCGTTTGAGGGTGCTTCAGAATTGAAGTTTGAATTGGAGGTGTTAGCATGACGGAAAGAAATTTAACCTGTATAGTCTGCCCATTGGGATGTGATTTAAAGGTTCAGCTTGACGGAAGTAAGGTTATATCGGTTTCCGGTAATACCTGCCCGAGAGGTGCAAAGTATGCTGAAAGTGAGTGTACAAATCCTCAAAGAACTGTTACAACTACAATCAAATGTGATAACGGTGCAGTCTTGCCTGTTAAGACAAACAGAACAATTCCTAAAGAAAAAATGGCAGAATGTATGAAAATTATAAATAATACGGTTGCCCACTTGCCAATTTCGGTTGGAGATGTTATAATAGAAGATGTATTCGGTGCAGATATTGTTGCAGCGAGAAACATGAAATAAAACAGAGGCGGTGGCAAAAATAAATACAAATCATATTGCGGCGGTTAAAACGGCGTCAGAGCTTGAAGCGGCTTTGCAGTCGGGGGTAAGTATAATTTTTATGCTTGCACCCAATATTATGACTCTTGAAAAGGACATAAAAAGAAGTCATGTGGCTAATAAAAAAATATTTATTCATATTGACCTTGCCGAGGGTATAGGCAAGGATAAGTCAGGAATAGAATTTGTAAAGAATATGGGCGTTGACGGAATCATAAGCACACGAACAAATATAATAAAAATTGCTCATGAGCTTGGTATCTTCACTGTTCAGAGATTTTTTACCGTTGATTCTCATTCCATTTATACGACGCTTGAAGCCCTAAAAGCCTCAAGAGCTGATATGATAGAGATTATGCCGGGTATTGCTGTTAAAGCAATAGCGATGCTCAAAAAGAAAACAGATACACCGATAATTGCAGGAGGGCTTATTGACAGCGAGGAGGAAGCTCAAAACGCAGTCAAGCACGGAGCTTTTGCAATATCGACAAGTAATAAGGAGTTATGGAAATGAAAGATACAATACAATTTGATAAGAAAAATGTAAAGATTGTTGCTCACAGAGGGCTGAGCGGTATTGAAAAGGAAAACACAAATGCGGCGTTTGTTGCGGCAGGAAACAGAAGCTATTTCGGAGTTGAGACAGATATTCATATAACTAAAGACGGTAAGATTGTAACGATACATGATGGCGAAACAGGCAGAGTTGCAAATGATAATCTTGTTGTAAAGGATTGTACATATGATGCACTTAGCAGTATAATTCTTAACGATATTGATGATACACAATGCAGAAGAGATTTAAGAGTGCCTCTTTTTACAGATTATCTTTCGATTTGTAAAAAATATGGCAAGAAATGTATTGTTGAATTAAAGCCAATCTTTACTGAGTGCGAATTACAGCAGATAATTGATACAATTAATGAATTTGAATATCTTGACAACGTAATATTTATTGCATTTGGTATAGAAAATCTTATTATTTTAAGAGGCTTGCTTCCGAATCAGCCTGCACAGTGGCTTCTTTGTGAGTGGAAAGACGAACACCTTGATAAGCTGAAGGAATATAAGCTTGACTTGGATATACATTATAAAGCATTAACTAAGGAGCTTATTGATATGCTTCATGACAACGGTATTGAAGTAAACTGTTGGACTTGCGATAGCAAAGAAGACGGCGAAATGCTTGCTTCTTGGGGCATAGAATATATTACAACAAATATACTTGAGTAATAATGATAAACAACAATAAATATATTAAATTGAAAAAGCGGTTTGTTTTTGAACCGCTTTTTTCTATTGATAAAGTTGGATTTATGTGGTGTTATATGTACTTGTTAGGAGTTGGCTGGAAGAGTGTATTTGTATTTTCGGCATTGTGCGGAATTATAATGGCATTGATATGGAAAAATGCCATAACATACAGATTACAAAGCAGGAAAAGGCGAAGGGCGGTGGCAGGTACAGCTCTTTGCTTATCGTTTATACCTACATGGAAACGCTTTACGGAAAAATAATATTAAAAGGTATAATTCCATTCAAATTCAAGAGTACATTCATCATCACCTTGTTCGGGAGCTCGAGAATATATAATACGCTTTATGAGTTTTTTATAAAGCGTATTTTTTTCTGTCGGAGAAAGCTTATCGTAGTTTTTAAGCAGATATTTTATTGTAGCTTCTGCTTCCTTGATTGGCGGACATGAAAGGAGCGAAGAGAGCTTGCTGTTATATTCTGACAGAAGATTTTCTGAATGCTGAATACGTGTAAGCAAAAGATTGTTTCTTTCAAGAAAGGTTGTGACATCGTAAATATCACGTTCAAGCAAGTCATGAACCTTGGATTTTTGCTTTTTTAAAATACTTATTTCTTTTTCGCAGTTTTTTATTTTTTTTCTTACTGATTCTGCCTGATGCTGTATTTCTGCTTGTTGTTTTGAAAGGTCGGCTGATTTACATTTCTTTAAAACATTTTTCAAAGTATCAATAATATGCCGTTCGACGTATTCTGTTCTGATGCTTGGTGTACAGCCCTTTTTTACGCACAGCAGTCTGTTGGTGTTTGTTGCTCTTGTATACTGACGCTGTAATGCTGAGCCGCAATTTTTGCAGAAAATAAGCCCTGCAAAGGGATTTTGCAGAACTCCCGTAAAGGCAGGCGGAACATTTTTTCTTTTTAGTATCTCCTGCGCCTTGTCAAATAATTCCTGAGATATTATTGGCGGATGTATACCGTCGGATATTATCCATTGTTCATGGGGATTAAGTATTGCTTTGTTTTTGCTTGCAGGAGTTTTTTTCTTGATATGATGTCTTTTGTTCCATATAATTTTACCTGCATATATGGGATTTTTCAGATACCAGCTTATTGTTGAACGGTTGAAATGGTCATTTTTTCTCGGTGTATAGCCAAGCTCGTTAAGGATATCAGCAATAGCCTGTCCTCCCTTACCTTCATTTACATATATATTAAAAATCATACGTATTACCTTGGCTTCTGATTCACATATTTCAAGAGTTGGTTTTTTATCTATATAAGCACGCCGGTATCCGTATGGAGGTTCAGTAACGTGACATCCGTTTTCGACAGTTTTTTCAACGCCCTTTCTGAGCCTGCGTTTTATGGATTTCAGTTCCTGACGTGCAATGAATGTCTGCATTTCAACGGATTGCTCATCAATTTCATTATTCAAATCATACGTTTTGTTGGGGGTTATGATAAACACATTATGCTCCTGAAAGGTTTCAAGAATAATGCCACCATCTTTTTGTGATGAACGTCCGAGACGGTCGATTTCCATGCATAGAATACCGGTGTATGTGTTACGTTCAATATCCTGTAAAAGCTCAAGCATTTGCGGTCTTGTAAACAGGCTGTCACCTGAAACAACCTCTTTATATATTTTGATAATGTTTAAATTCATTCTATTGGCAAATTTTAAAAGTGTGTCCTCATGACGTAATAAGGTTTCATCAATACTTTCGCTGTCAGGGTCCATTCTTGATTTCCTGAGATATACTGCAACGCGGTTTTTGTAATCAAAAAATTCCATAAAAATAACACTCCTTTTTAAAACTCTGTGTAAGGAGTGCAGAAGCTTAACGGTTTTTCGGGAATTGAATTTTATTTCAGCACTCCCATAAACAATTAATTCCAAAAATAATCTTATCATAGCTTGGGGAAAAAGTCAATCAGCTAAAGAAATAAAACACTATTTTTATTCGAATACGGGCGAATATAAAATAAGACTTTTATCCATAAATGAAAAATAGTCAAGAATATAGTTAATTGCTAAATTTTAAAAATCATAGTATTATTAAAATGTAAAAGTGTTTAATTGTTACATATTTAAGAAGGGATGTGTATTCAGAATATGAAAATATTCTATAAAGGGGAAGAGGTAAAAATACATGAGGCAGATGTGTTTCCGCCACCGTATCATTGCCTGAAACAGTGTAATTATGTAATTATAGACGGCAGAACGAAGGGTGAGCTTACAATAGAGCTTGATTGTGAACCGAAGAATTTTGTTGTACGTCCGCTGTCTAAGAATATAAAACCGGAAATATCGAAAAAAACAGTAAAGCTGAATATAGATAATCCATGCAATATTGCTTTGGAGGATGACGATTTATGCTTGTTTATTTTTGCATATAACGAATCTATAGTAAATGCCGAGGATTATAAAAATATAATCCGTTTTGAACAAGGTGTTCATGCACCCGGAATTATAGAGATAGAAAACGACAATACAGCTGTTTTTGTTGAAGAGGGTGCGTATGTTCACGGTAAGATTTATGCAAGAGACAAAAAGAATGTTGCAGTTTTGGGTAACGGAATAATTTCAATGGAGCATTTTGAAAAATATCCGGGCTTTAAATATTCGTACATACTGGATTTTAAAGGCTGTACAGATTTAAAAATCTGCGGTGTTACATTAAACGACTGCGGAAGATGGAACGCAAAAATCAGCGGATGTAAAAATGTACAGATTGATAATATTAAAATCTTCGGCTCAAGAGGAAATTCTGACGGTATAGATATTTGCGGTTCTCAGAATGTTCTCGTTACAAATTGTTTTACAAGAGTTTGGGATGATTCACTTGTAGTAAAGGCGTTTGATGATGGAAACTGTGAGAATATCACATTCAAGCACTGCGTTTTATGGAACGACTTTGCAAGACCTATTGAAATAGGCGTTGAATTAAGATGCGAGAGTGTAAAGAATGTATATTTTGAGGATATAGACATACTTCATTCGCCGACGGGATATCCTGTTCTTGGTATTCACCATGGGGACAGAGCAAAAGTAGAAAACGTATATTTTAAAGATATAAGGATTGAGGATGCACCTGCTGCACAGCTTTTTGATATTCGTATTACGGATTCAGTATGGAATCGTGATAATCAGAAGGGCAGTATAAAGAATATATACTTTGAAGACATTTCGATTAATTCGGAAAGTGATGTGTTGTATTCAAATTCAAGACTGCAGGGCTTTTGTGACAATATAAACATAAGCAATGTTTTTGTGAAGAATATCAGCAAAAACGGACAGTATGTAAGCAACAAAGAAGAGCTTGGACTGGATATTTATGATTACGTTGACAATGTTGTAATTACTGCAGATAAAGAACCAAAAATGAACGTAATAAAGAGTGAGATTTCACTTCAGGAACAAAATGTAGTGCTTGATTTGGAAAACACCTCAGACGAAGAAAAGAAAATCAAGGGATATATTGCAATTTCTCCGTCGTCACCGTCGCAGTATGGAAACATAGAATTTGATACGGTGTTGAAGCCTTACAAAAAATACACACAAAAATATAAGTTGAACTTACCTCCGGGCAAATATTGTCTGCATATTGAGTCGGCAGACCAAGCGCTTATGGCATCACAGGTATTCTACAATGTGGATTTGGTTTTGGGTGACAGCCTGGAGGATGCACAGCCGATAATATTTGAAGATTGCTACGGCGACATATACGGCAAAGTAAAGCTTGCATTAGCAGATGAACTGCTGATGATTCAATCTGAGCTGTTAAAAGAAAATGAATTAACGCTTTATTGTGCAACACCCGTCCCAATTCAGGAAAATCAAGTGGTGTTCTCGTGCGAAGAAACAGATTGGGCTAAGTCTCCGGCGTTGATTTATTCGGGAGAAAGAATAGTGCCGGCACCACAGTTAAGATGCCCTGCTGAAATTACATATGTGTTTAAAAATGAGCCAAAGGTTGAAAAGATATTTGATAAAACCATAACCTGTAAAAAGGAAGGAATATCGTATGTTTCGTTAAAAGCTCTGGGCTTAGATACAAAATGCACAAGCTTCTGGATTGATATAAAGCTTGAAGGGGCAAAGGAAAAGCGTTATCCTGTAATGCTGTTTAAATCACAAATTCCGACGGACAGTACGCATATGTATGCGAATGCAGTAAGGAAGAATAAATAAGTATATTTTAATAATCAAAATATAAATTAATATAAAAAGAAAGGTGAGAAAAAATGAAAAAGAAAATTTTAAGCTATCTTCTTGCGGCGTCAATGCTGTTTACGCAGATAAGCGTTTTTGCAGAAGGCGAAACAACAGAAGATACAACAGAGGTAAGTGAGGTTGTAGAAATTACAATTAAGCCGGAGAATTATGCCGTAATACATCTTAATCAAACGGGTAATCATTCCAGCTCAAGAACACTTGATTTGTATTATAATACTCCATATACTGCGAATGCTTATATCTATAATGAGCATGGAAGTATTATATCAAGTTATAAAGTTCCTCTGAAAAATGCACTTAACACAATGTCGGTAAACTATAATGTTGCCAAAGGTTCAGGTATAAAACTAGACAGATATATTCCGATAATTTATGACACAAATAGCTTCGGTATAGATGCAACAGCAGGAATATATGCGTTGGAAACTGATGAATATACAGCAGTACAGACATATGCAGATAATTATTGGTGTTCTACAGGTACTACATCTCATAAATTGACAGGGAAAGCGTTTGCAAGTCAGATAGCAGCAAAAGTGACATCTACAGCAACAGGAACGCAAACCTTTGATATAACATCGACTGCATTATCGGCATTGATTGCAGATACAGAAGAGGAATATCTTACACTTGCAACTGCACGAGAGATAAGCGGATATACTAATTCAGCATTTGGAATGAATACAGAAGAAAAAGTTCCGACATTGAAGCTTACATATGAAAAGACTGCACTTGTTGAGCATATAAACTCAGCAACAGAAGCAGATATGAGTGAAATCATATCAGACCTTGGAGTAATAGGCGTAATTGATGGAAGCAAGTATTCATCACTTATAGCAGTAGCTAAGGAATATGTTGACGGCAAGCTTTATGAAACAGCTTCAAACGGCGGCTTTGCGGATTTAGACGCAGTTTGCGCAGCTTATGACGAGCACGTTGCATTTGCGGCTGAAAACGGCTCACTTATTGCAATAAACGGAGTTAAGTCAGAAGCTGAAATGAAAGCTATGATTAAAGAGCTTGGCGAAGCAGGTTCTCTTGATAATACAGAATACGGCTATGCAGGATTTACAAATCTTGTTAATGTAATGGTTGATTATGTAGTAGCAGAGCTTTATGAAACTGTTGTAAATGGCGGATTTGAAAGTGTTGACGCTTTCTATACTGCATATGACGAGCAGATAGCATATGCAAAGGGAGAAACAGCAGAAGACCCTGTAACTGTAGAAATTTCGCCTGAAAATTATGCAGCAATTCATATTACAGACGAAGGCTATCACGGATATTCAAGAACAGAAGAGGTTTTATATAATACTCCGTACACAACAAATGCAAAGCTGTATGCAGAAAGCGGAAGTGTTATAACAAGCTATGAAGTTCCTCTTAAAGAGTATCTCTCTTCAATGGCAATTAACTATAGCATAAACACAGCCGGACAGATGTCAAACGGACACGTTCCTGTATTCTATGATATTAATAAATTTGATATTGATGTACCGGCAGGAAAGTATGTAATGACAACACCTGAGCCGACAGCTACGCCTGATCCGACAGACGAGCCGACAACAACAGACGAGCCGACAACAACAGACGAGCCAACGGTAACAGATGAGCCAACGGTAACAGATGAGCCGACAGTAACACCTGAGCCAAGTACAGAGGAAATTGTAACAGCTTCAGAAACAACTGGTGATACAACAGATGATGGACTTGATGATGACGAAGAAGGCGGAGACATAGTAGATATCCCTACAGATGAGGAAAAACCTGAGGTAGTAACAAAGGATGTATATGCTGAAGTTCTTGCATATACTAAGAATTACTGGCCTGCAAGCAATTATTCATATTCGGGAACGCCGTTCTCATCAAAGGTTGCATACAAAATATCCTCATCATCAACAGGCAGAATTGCACATGATGTTACATCAACGGCAATGAAGGCATTTGTTGCTGATAAAACAACAGATTATATAACCTTTGCAATGGGTAGAGAAACAAGCGGATACGTGAATTTCAGTGTTAATGTAAGCACTGACACAGTAATTCCTACTTTAACTCTTACATACGGAGCAGGAAAGCTTGCAAATTATATAAATGCAACAGAATCGGCTGACAATGTTACTGAACTTCTTGCAACACTTGACAAAGCCGGAATACTTACATTAAGTGATTACGGTTATGCAGGATATACAGGTGTAGGTGAAAAATACAAGTCTCAGATAAACGAGGCTATTTATGAAAAGATTGCAAACGGCGGATACCTTAAAGTTGCAGACTTTTTAGATGCATATGATGAAGCTGTTTTGTTCGTTGCAAATAATGTTATAAACAATCCTGATACATACATCAGCTTTGATGATGGAACAGCAAAGGATATTTCGGGTAACGGAAATGATGCAACACTTGTAGGTGATGTTGAATTCTCAGCAGGTCCGAACGGTTCAAAGGCACTTAAAATTACAAACACATTCGGTAAGACTGCTCAGCAGTATCTGAATATGGGCGAATATGATTTAAGTGAAGACAGCTTCTCAATCGTATTCTGGATGAAAGCCAGAGAACGTGGTATAGAATATGAGGAAACCGGAGACACCATAGAAAACGGAACTATCGTTGATTTCTCAACATATACAGGAACAAAGGGCGGTGTGGTTCTTTCAAACAAGGACTTCTCAGTAAACGGAAACACAGGCTTTGCCTTTGCTGCTATGCCAAGATATGCGGATTTTTCATACAACATGAAGCTTGGTGATAATGCTGTAATGAACACTGTAGGAATTCAGCGTTCAGTTGATTCAAGATGGCATCAGATTTCATACGTTGTAAACAGAGCAGGCAAGGCTACATTATATGTAGATAATGTTCTTATAAAAGAAACAGATATATCAAAGCTTACAGGTTCAATGGGCGTAGGCGATATTATCTTCGGTGCAGACGGACTTGGACAGTACGGCATGATGAAGGGTGAATTTGATGAAATCAAAATATATTCATCAGCCCTTGAAGCATCAAAAATAGAAGAGCTTTATTATAAAACAGCACTTGATAAATTAAATAATGATGTTGAGGTTTTACTTGAAGGAGAAAACGCATCACTTTATTCAGAAGAAAACATCACAGCATTGGAAGAGAAGCTGGCAGAATCAAAAGCATTTGTTGAAAATTACGAGGTTGGCAATTTAGCTGATATGATAGCTCAGTATAATGAGTTTGATGAATATTTCGATTTATTCCTTAACAAGGATGTAAAAGGTGTTGCGGCGTGGGGTTCAGACGTGCATATTTCAGAGCCTTCAGAATCACACCTGAATGCTCAGAACCTGAAAAGATTTTTAACAGAAAGCAAGGATTGGGAAAATCCTGCAAAATCATTTATATTGAGTGGTGACCTTGCTGATGTTGGAGCTGACGATTTAAGATATTTCTTCGGATTCCTTGATAAGTGGGTTGTTGACGGTTCGAACATGGCAATATGTCGTGGTAACCATGATGAGCCTGTCGGTTCTGAAAAGGATACAGGTATAAGCTATACAAGAACAGAGCTTAAGGATAAGTATGTAGCATGGATGGACAAATATGTTAATAATGAATTGGCGTTGAATAAAGATGTAACAAACAGCGAAGGAAATCTTGCACAACCATTCTATTATTCAACAGACGGTGTTGCACACTATATTTCAGTAGATATTTACTGGCCGACATCAAAATCAATAAGTGATACACAGCTTATATGGCTCAAAAAAGTATTAGATACTGTTTCAGGTGACGGAAAACCGATATTCTTTATTCAGCATAATCCTTTGTATGGCACACATCCTACTGTTGAGTCAGATAAAAACCAGCTTTCAAAGGCAGCAGATACAAAAATCAAAAATTTAGTAAAAGATTATGAAAACATATTCATTTTAACAGGTCATCACCATGAAAGCTTTGCAACAGGTAGCGGAAATCCATTCAAGGTAAAGCTTGACGATGGAACAGAGACAGGTGTATGGTTACTTAACACTACGGTATTATGTTCTAAAACCATATCAAGAGGATATGAGTGGGCAGGTGGATATTATATAAATATATACGATGACAAGGTTGTATTCCGTGCAAGAGATTACGAAAATCAGAAGTGGCTTCGTGATTACGATTTGACATTTGATTTGACTCCTGCAAAGGAAAAAACAAATATGGGAGAAATCAAGCTTATAAATATTGCAGACAATACAGAATATACTGATATTGCTGCAGCGGCAGGTAATACAGTTAAGGTTAAGGTTCCTGTAAGATTCATAGATGAAAATGCAGAAAGCTTTGAAACAATTTTTGCTGCATACGGAGCAACAGGACTTTTGAATGTAAAGACCGGAAACGTTTCTGTAAATGATGAATATATTGAATTTGAAGCTTTAATCCCTGAAAATACAACGACTGTAAAAGTTATGTGCTGGGATTCAATCGCAAACATGGAGCCTATATGCGATGGTGCTGTGTTAACATCTGCTATGAAAGATTATACATGGCTTACTTTTAATATCCGTACAGTAACTGATGCGGATAAGGATATGAGAGCGTGGGATAATCGTAAAGAGGCAGTGGTAGATTATCTTAATAATTCCGGTGCTTCAGTTATCTTAATGCAGGAGGTTGAAACTGTAACGCAATCAGACTATATCAGCGAAAATATAAGCGAAAAGTATGACGTTGTATATTATACGGCAGAAACCTCGGAAACCTCCGGAGGACTTATGGTTGCTTATGACAAAGAAATGTTTGAAAAGGTAAGCGACAACAGATTTTGGCTCAGCGAAACACCCGATGTTGAATCATTCGGGTGGGACGCGGCTTATAAACGTATCTGCGTTAATGTGCAGCTTAAAGATAAAGAAAATAGCGGTATCTTAGATGTATTCAATGTACATCTTGATCATAAAGGTACTGTTGCACAAGTAGAAGGACTTAAAGTTGTTATGGAAAGGGTAAATGCATCTGAATATCCAACATTTGTGGCGGGCGATTTTAATGTAAAAAATACATCTGACTGTTATCAGATTATTGCATCTCAAATGCAGGATTGTCAGCTTGCAGCTCCTGAAACTGACTACGGTGTAACATATAATAAATGGGGCAGTAATTCAAGTTACTCATCAACGCCTATTGACTATTGCTTTGTAAGTAATGAAAATATGACACCGTTAACTTATAAGATTTGCAGAGATAAATGGGACGGTAACTATTATTCAGACCATTATGCCGTAAAAACAACAGTACGTGTAGAGTATGATACAGTAGAATAAGAATACAAAAAACGGACTTCGATGAAGTCCGTTTTTAAATTATAATATTTTTATGCTCTTTGTGAAGCTTAACATAATCTCTCGGTGATAACCCAAATTCCTTTTTAAATAATCTGCTGAAATATAATGGGTCCTGGAAACCAAGCTTTTCGCTTGCTTCACGTACCTTCATGTTATAGATAATCATATAATCTGCCGCGGCAGACAGGCGATAGTTTGTCTGAAATCTCAATGGCGATGTACCCGTATAATGCTTGAACAAGGCATAAAAACGGCTTTTTGAAAGATGCGTAAGATTAATAAGTGCGTCGATATCCAAATCTGATTCGATATTAGCTAAAATGTATGAAATTGCAGGCTCAATCTGCTTTAGGTTAGGGTCGGCATCTGATGAAGTGCAGTTTCTTAAAAACAAAGTAAAAAATTCTATCAGCATACATGCACTTGATGTTTCGCAATATTTTTTTCCTTTGTTTGTTTCATTTATAACATACTCGATTTGCTTGTTATAAAATAAATATGATTCTCCTGATTCATAGCATGGCGAAATATGATACACTGTATCTGTAAGAAGACTTATATCTCTTAGAATTTCCTCAACGCAAGTTCCTGAAAAAATACAGTGAACGTAATTCCCGTATGCAGGGGAAATGATTTCTTGTTCTCCAAACGGCTGATATATAAGCATCTCAGGCCCTGTCATATTATATACAGTTCCGTTATTATTTACCTGCAGTGTGGTATGCGGAACAAAATACATATGATAGTCAGATTTCTCTGTTGCATTAAATGTAGTATGTCTGCCGCCGTTTTTGTGTTGTGTATACCGTTGGATTTTATTTATCCTAAAGAAACTTTGCGAATTGTACGGCTTCATATCGCCTAAAATTTGTCTTTCCATAACCTCATAAACTCCCTCTTGCTCATTTTAAAGTATTTTCAGACTGCGTAATATTTATTCGTACATTATCCTTAATTTAATTATACTTTAGAAAATAACAAATGTCAACGATAATTTTGTCCATATTAGTATGATAAATGAGAATGTAGTGCATTGAAAAACTATATATAAAATAGTATAATTATATATAAAGAAAAGAAGAAAATATTATAATGGTTTATGAAGAAGTAACAATAATATCGGATAAAAATGTTTTTTTGATGAAAGGAGACGTGAAAGAAATGAAGAAAAAGATTTGTGGAATAATTTCCCTAATAATTTCCGTAAGCGTGATTTGCGGAATGCTTCCTATGCATATTCAGGCAGAGGAGGTTATTGATAAAAAAATGTATCAGTTGGATTTGTCTGATAAATTCAACTATTCAAACTGGGGTATGCTTGAAGAAACCATAACAAGTGAAACTGTTGATTTTGAAAAACAAGCCGGAGCTTTTCTGTTCTATAAAACCGGGTCAAAGATTAATACATTTCAATTAAATGATGAAATGACATTTACATTTGATACATCAACCTACAGTATAAACAAAAATAATTTTTACAAGGAAGAGCTAAATGAAACAGCTGTCTTTACGGGACACGAAAAATTTGTAAAAACAGTGTATATGGGAATAACTCTTTATAAAAACCATAGTGATAAGATTTATCCTGTTATAAATTATACGGACGGTACAACGGAAACTGTTTTGCTAGAAGTAGCGAATTATAAGTATGCATCAGAAAAACCTAATTACGCAGGTGCTATGACAGTATCGGCACCGCATCTTGGAGCGAAAGGCTGGAAGAGACCTGCGAATAATAACGGTGTAGTTGGTGAAACCAAATCAGATGACGGTATTGCTTATTACAGCATTGATGTTGATGAAACAAAGATAATAGATAATATTTCAATAACAAACAGTTCAGACTCGATGGTTGCATATTATGCAATCGGAGGTACTGTTATGAGCAACAACGAGCTTCTTGCATACGTTGATAATGCACAAACCTTTGAAAGAGTTACGGCTGAGAATGCAGATGCAATAAAAATTGCAAAGAGTTATGCTGATGAGCTTGTAGCAAGAAATGCAGTAACAGAGAGCTATGTTGAAAAAATCAATTCTCTGTATGAGGATGTTATATGGTATGCTGATAAGATAGATGCAAAACAGAATATGTTGAATCTTTCATCAGCACTTAATATGGATATGCTTGCTCCGGTTGGTTCAAGTGTTGATAATTACTTCGATACAGGCTTTGAATGTACATATACAGATATGTGGAAAAAGCACACTGTAAACGGAGTTATAAGTGCTGAGCTTGACGATGGCAGTGTTGTTAATTTTTCAATGGATGAATCGAAATATGATGCAGGAGTAAAAGATGCGGTTTATCTGAAAGCAGGCGAAACTACCGTAACAATACCATCAGCAGGAGAACCTGCACAGAATGTATATTTCATTTGGGGAAGCCGAGGTGACGACAGACAGGCTAAGGTAACTGTTAAATATAGTGACGGAACAAGCAAGACTGAGACTGTAGCTGTGCACAGATATGTTAAAAAGGATGCAGACCCAAATGAAGTCGGAAGCCTTATGTTGAATTTGGATAAATATTATCCTGTTTTTGATGAAAATACAGGCAAATATATTATTACGTCAAAATTGGCGGAGACTGGTGAAAAAACAACAGCAGGTATAAATATTTACTGCATGGAGCTTGACATCACAAAAACACCGGTATCATACGCTATTTCTGCGGCGGTTAATTTTGATACAGCACTATTTGCCATGACAGAAACAACGATGTCAAATGATGACATGATTTCTGTTATTGATGAGGTTAAAGGACTTAAGCTCGTAAAAACTGCAGAGGATGCAGAGGCTGTTGAAAAGGCATGGGCATATGCTCAGGAGCTTGACAGACGTCATGCTGTAAAGCTTGAGGATAATGCATATATTAAAAAGCTTGTTAAACAAACAGCGGCTCAGAAGGATATACATATAGATATCACATCAGAGCTTGATGCTGACCTTATCGTTAATGTTGGGGATAGCCGTCCGTCGGGTTATAGCGGACGAGACGATGCATTGCATCAGGCTATGGGAAGTGAAATAACGTTAATTTCTCCGAGAGGTGCAGGGTATACAGATGAAGATTCAGGCAGAACCTTTAATCTTTCGGGTGCTTATGATGGAAACGGAAACGATTCTGTACAGGCAGGAGTTAGCGGTGTTTCATTTGGAATTAATAATAAGGTTTTATCGCGTATAAGCTTTTTGATTGACTGTATTGATACAAGAGTAAGCAAAAATAACGGTGCAACGGTAAAAGCTGTTATTACTTATGATGATGGAACAAGCGAAGAAGTAAAGAGTAGGATTCGCAGAAGTGATACATGGTATACAAACCAGTATGGAGCGTTTGTTGAAACCAAAAACGCACACTATGACTCGGCTTCAAATACATATGCAGACGGCAGAGTTAATTATGAGAACGAAGAAGATAAATTTTCGTTGTTGAGTACATTTGGGTTTAACATACCGACAGCAAAGCCAGTTAAGAGTATAGAGCTTTGCGGAGAAATGAGTTACACCTATCATGTTTTAGGTGTAACGGCTGTACCTCATTCAAATGAAGAGCTTGAAAACAATCTTGTTATATTTGAGACTGTATCAGGTGCTTTGGATGTAAATGAAAGTAATGCTCAGGCGGCGTTGCTTGGTGCTTCATCAGCATTGGAGCTTTATGCAAGAGGCTATGAGCTTGACAGTGACTCTATTGCTTTGGCAAACGAGGTTTATATGGCGGCAAGGGTATATCTGAGTGATGGCGAAGTGCTTGAATTTGTGCCTTCACTGACAATGAAGAACGGTATTGCGTCAGTGAGCGTAATGATGAATAATACTACAGCAGATGATGCACCGTATGTAATTATTATTGCGGCATATAACGACAAGAATGAGCTTGCCGGAATAAAGGCAAGCAGCAGTAAGCTTTTGAAAGCGTCAAGCGTTGCTGTAAAAGATTCACTTATGCTTGATGAAAAGATTGATAATGCTGTAAAATATAAAGCGATGATATGGGACGGTTTAGATACCATGCACCCGTATTCTGTATCGGAATAATAATTTTATATTGGCTGTTTACGGCAAGCTATAAGTGGAAGATTAGATGTATTTGTATATCATAATCTTTCACTTAAATTGCCTTTAGTGTATTTTGGAAAAGGAGACAGACAAAATGTTAAAGAAGAAAATAATGGTATTTTCATTGGTAATGGCGATGCTTCCACCGGTCGGTGTTTTGGCAAATGATGCAAGTAATGAGAATTATATAGAGTTATCTAAAAATGCGGATATGTTCTTAAAAACATCAGTAAGTGCAAGAAAAAACTATATTGACGGTAATTATTATTTTAACGGAGGAAATTATACACAGATTATAGAGCGTGATAATATAAGCTATGAGCTTTATAATGATGAGAATGTAATGACCAGTAAGGTTGATGATGTTTTGGCTGTTTCAGGTACTGATGTTGAAATTGATTTAAACAGCAGTGCATCAAAGGCGATAGGATTAATTCTTTTTGCAAGAGGAACACAGGGAGAGAAGACAGTTGAGCTTGAATTGAAATATGAAAATGACGCTGTTGAAAAATACAGTGAGGATATATTTGATATGCTGGAGCCGGGTGATGAAACCGAAGGCACTACTGCTTTGGAGGTTGTAAAACAAGGCTTGACTTATAAGGTTGTTGAGGTTGAAGGTGAAACGGTTTATCTTCATGATATTGTGATTGATACCACACAGAGCGTTAACAAGAGTGTCAATCTTAAATCAATAACTCTTTCTGCTGCTGATTTTACATATTATGTTGCGGCTGTTACTCAGGTAAATTATACCGAGGAAGAATTAGAAGAAATGACGAGGGAAACGATAAAAGATATTTATACCCAATATGCTGAAGCTGATTTCAAACAGGTAGCTGAAGGTGAAAACGGTCTGCTTTTAAGTAAAGCTGAGGAATTAAAGCAATCGCTTATAAGTCAGCAGGGCAAAATGGAAGAAGCTACTGAAGAAAATATCGAAAAAATTTCCTTGCTTATTGAAGGTGCAACACTGTATAATACAGCTATAGAATGTCGAAACGGTATTTTAGAGCTTGAAGAAAAATATCTTGATGTAAGCTCGGATTTT
>JAZSPM010000214.1:0-45420 GCA_045537455.1 Candidatus Ornithomonoglobus sp.
AGAAAAATTGTCCTAAATCAAGACTGACAAAACCTGTTATTTTGTGCAAAAAAGATAATTCGATAAAAATTTATCAAATATGCTTGTATATTTCCAAAATTTGAGGTAAAATATAGGAAAGGCAAATTATGCCCAAATATATTTTCAGGAGGATTTTTAAAATGGCAGTTAAAGTTGCAATTAACGGTTTTGGCCGTATCGGTCGTCTGGCATTCAGACAGATGTTTGGTGCAGAGGGTTACGAAGTTGTTGCTATCAACGACCTTACAAGCCCTGCAATGCTTGCACATCTATTAAAGTACGATTCATCACAGGGTAAGTACGCTCTTGCTGATAAGGTAACAGCAGGTGATGATTCAATCACAGTTGACGGAAAGGAAATCAAGATTTACGCTTTCCCGGATGCTAATAATTGTCCTTGGGGCGAGCTTGATGTAGACGTTGTTCTTGAGTGTTCAGGTTTCTACACATCAAAGGACAAGGCTCAGGCTCACATCAATGCAGGTGCAAAGAAGGTTGTTATTTCAGCTCCTGCAGGCAATGACCTACCAACAATCGTTTACAACGTAAACCACAATACACTAAAGGCTGAGGATACAATCATTTCAGCTGCTTCATGTACAACAAACTGCTTGGCTCCTATGGCAGACGCTCTTAACAAATACGCTGCTATTCAGTCAGGTATCATGTGTACAATTCACGCTTACACAGGTGACCAGATGACTCTTGACGGTCCTCAGAGAAAGGGTGACCTAAGAAGATCAAGAGCTGCTGCAGTTAACATCGTTCCTAACTCAACAGGTGCTGCAAAGGCTATCGGTCTTGTTATTCCTGAGCTTAACGGTAAGCTTATCGGTGCTGCTCAGAGAGTTCCTACTCCTACAGGTTCAACAACAATCCTTACAGCTGTTGTTAAGGGTGATAACGTAACTAAGGACGGAATCAACGCTGCTATGAAGGCTGCTGCTAACGAGTCATACGGCTACAACGAGGATGAAATCGTTTCATCAGATATCGTTGGAATGAGCTACGGTTCATTGTTCGATTCAACTCAGACAATGGTAGCTGAAATCGGCAACGGTCTATATGAAGTTCAGGTTGTTTCATGGTATGATAACGAAAACTCATACACATCACAGATGGTTAGAACAATCAAGTACTTCGCAGAGCTTGCATAATAAGTTTTGTAATTTAAAGGAACGCTCTTCAAAAGAGCGTTCCTTTTTTTGTATGTTCGTTGAAATTTTTATGTTTCAATTCTGTAAAAATTATGTCAATTATATTTTAAAACTTGACAATTATGAAATTTTTCTGTATAATATAAAGTGCTTAATATTCTTTAAAAAACGGTATTCTGTAAAGGAATACTTGATTGATATGTAATCCCGAGCTAAGCCGGAGCTGTCTTTAGGATTGCTGTATGATTACATTACGGTCGGTATTTACCTGCATACCGTCCGTTATTTAAAGTGTTATAATGCAGTCATTATAAAGACGCCCCTGAGCAGGTTGGGAAATCCACAAATGAATGGGGTGTTTGCTATAGAACTAATAATAACTATTGTCATAGCTTTAGTAGTCTGTGCAGCAGTTGGATTTTTAGCATTTAAGGCAGGCGGAGAACACCGCAAGAAGATATCGGAGGCAGTGCTTGGCAGTGCAGAAGAGCAGGCAAAAGCAATACTTTCCGATGCCGAAAAGGTTGCTGCTTCAAAAAAGCGTGAGCTTACACTTGAAGCAAAGGAAGAAATTCAGAAGCTAAGAGCAGACTTTGATAAAGAGGTTAAAGAGCGCAGAGGCGAATTAAACCGCCAGGAACGCAGAAACAGCCAAAAAGAAGAGGCACTTGACAAAAAGACAGATAACCTGGAAAAGAAGGAACAGATGCTTACAGCAAAGCTGAAATCCCTTGAAAAGAAAGAACAGGAAATCGACGAAATAAAGGATAAGCAGACAGCAGAGCTTGAAAAGATTTCAGGCTTGTCACGTGATGAGGCGAAGGAGATTCTTCTTAAAGGAATCGAAACTCAGGCACGTCACGAGGCGGCTGTTATGGTTAAAGAAATTGAGCAAGAGGCAAAAGAAACTGCGGAGAAAACAGCTAAGAATATTGTAGCTTTGTCAATCCAGAAGGTAGCCGCAGACCATGTTGCCGAAACTACCGTTTCAGTTGTAAGTCTTCCGAATGATGAAATGAAGGGAAGAATTATAGGACGTGAAGGAAGAAACATAAGAACGCTTGAAACTCTTACGGGTGTTGACCTTATCATAGACGATACTCCGGAAGCAGTTGTAGTATCAAGCTTTGACCCTGTACGCCGTGAGGTTGCAAAGGTTGCGCTTGAAAAGCTTATAGTTGACGGAAGAATTCATCCTGCACGAATTGAAGAAACGGTTGAAAAATCTCGTAAAGAGGTTGAAGCTATTATCAAGCAAGAGGGTGAAAGTGCTACATTCGAAACAGGTGTACACGGACTTCATCCCGAGCTTATCAAGCTTTTGGGTAAGCTTAAATACAGAACAAGTTATGGTCAGAATGTGTTAAAGCACAGCATTGAGGTATCACATCTTGCTGGAGTTATGGCGGGTGAGTTAGGTGTTGACATAGCAACTGCAAAGCGTGCAGGCTTGCTTCACGATATCGGTAAGGCAGTTGACCATGAGGTTGAAGGTTCACACGTTACAATCGGAGCGGATATTGCTAAGAAATACCGTGAAAACAAAGATGTTATCCATGCAATTATGGCTCATCACGGTGATGTTGAAGCAACAACAATCGTAGCTTCGCTTGTACAGGCGGCAGACGCAATCAGTGCTGCAAGACCGGGTGCAAGACGTGAAAATCTTGAAACGTACATTAAGCGTCTCCAGAAGCTGGAGGAAATTGCAAATAATTTTGAAGGCGTGGAAAAATCCTTCGCAATTCAGGCAGGTCGTGAGATAAGAATTATGATTAAGCCTGAGGTTGTCACCGATGACGGTATGGTATTGGTGGCAAAAGATATTGTTAAACGTATTGAAGATGAGCTTGAGTATCCGGGACAGATTAAGGTAAGCCTTATCCGTGAAACAAGAGCTGTTGATTACGCAAAATAATATTTAGTAAAAATTTGGAACGGTTAAATTCGGAAACCAAAATATATTGTGATTGCATTGCGATAAAGGTAATGCACGGATATACAGCGGTTAGCTTCTACCCCGAATGACGATTGTTCCTTTTTTTATGCAAAATAGATTTTATGGCTATGTGTAATAATGAAATCATTAGTTTACTATTGACTAAATAATACATTTAGGTGTATAATGAATGTATATATATTTTTTAAAGAGGATAAAATTATGAAACTTAGAAATCTACTGACTAAGGACACACCGTCATTATCGTTTGAGGTGTTTCCGCCAAAAACAGACACAGCATTTGAAAGCGTAAAAACAGCAACGGAGGAGATTGCAAAGCTTCGTCCGGCGTTTATGAGTGTTACATACGGAGCAGGCGGCGGAACAAGCCGTTATACTCTTGATATTGCCAGGAACATAAAGGAACAGCACGGTGTTTCAATGCTTGCACATCTCACCTGCGTATCATCAACAAAGGAAACTGTTCATGAGCGTATAGCGGATATGAAAGCAGCAGGGATTGAAAATGTAATGGCGTTAAGAGGAGACCTGACTCCTGAGCTTGAAGCCTCTGACAGAAGTAAATGGCAGTATCATCATGCCGTTGACCTTGTAAGAGAATTAAAGAAAGAGGGCTTCTGCATAGGTGGAGCGTGCTATCCTGAGGTTCATCCCGAAAGTGTAAATCAGAAAGAGGATATAAAGTACCTTAAAGAAAAGGTTGATGCCGGCTGTGAGTTCCTGACTACACAGATGTTTTTTGACAATAATCTTCTGTATAACTTCTTATATAAAATCCGTGAAGCAGGTATAACCGTTCCGATAATTGCAGGAATCATGCCGATAACAAACGCAAACCAGGTTGAGCGTGCAATTAAGCTTTCAGGCTCATTCATGCCGCAGAGATTCAAGAGCATAGTTGACCGCTTCGGTTCAAATCCTGATGCCATGAAGCAGGCAGGAATTGCATATGCAACAGACCAGATTATTGATTTATATGCGAACAACATTAATCATGTCCATGTTTATTCGATGAATAAGCCGGACGTGGCAAGAAGTATACAAAACAATTTATCAAACATTATAAGCTAAGAAAATTTCCGCATCTCACCACCAAAACCCACAGGGCAGTATCCACATACAGCACCTGTGTCCCTTGGCGGCAATCTACGAAAATTTTCTTAGCTTAGGAGATATATATGAATACAATCTTAATAAAAACATATCCCGCACCGCCCTTTGACAGAAAGGAAATTTTCCGATATGCCGGATGCTCTGAGCCGACGGAAGAAATCAAGGCTCTGATTGAGGAGTGTATATCGGAATGTGAAAAGGTTCTTTCATATAAGGTGTGCTATACGGAGCTTCCTGTGAGTATAGACGGTGATAAAATTGATTTTTCGGTTATGAGTACAGAAAGCACAAAGCTTGCAAAAAATCTCTCAGGCTGTAACAGCGTTATTATATTTGCCGCAACAGTCGGGCTTGAGCTTGACAGGCTTATTGCAAAATACGGCAGGATTTCACCGTCAAAGGCGCTTATTTTTCAGGCAATCGGAGCAGAGCGGATAGAGAGTCTGTGCGATACCTTCAATAACGAAATAAAATTTACACGTCCGAGATTCAGCCCCGGATACGGCGATTTTCCGCTTGATGCACAGCGTGATATTTTCAGAATCCTTGACTGTCCCCGTAAAATCGGACTGTCGCTTAATGAAAGTCTGCTGATGTCACCGTCAAAATCAGTTACGGCAATTATTGGCATTTCGGACTGTAAATCAAAAAATAATATAAATAAATGCAAACAATGCGAAAAAAAAGACTGTAGCTTTAGGAGTATAAACAAATGAATGTTTTAGAATATTTAAAGGAAAATATAGTTTATCTTGACGGGGGAATGGGAACTATTCTGCAAAGCAAGGGTTTACAGACAGGTGAGCTTCCTGAAGAATGGAACCTTTCCCATCCTGATGTTATAAGCGGTATCCATAAGGATTATTACGATGCCGGAAGTAATATCGTAAACACAAACACCTTTGGGGCAAATTCTTTGAAATTTTCAGATGATGAGCTTGAAGAAATAATAAAAGCGGCTGTTGCGAATGCAAAATCAGCAAGAGAAGCGTCACAAACACCGCACGAGAAATTTATAGCTCTTGACATAGGCCCTACGGGAAAGCTCTTAAAGCCTTACGGTGATTTTGATTTTGAGGATGCCGTAGCTGTTTTTGCAAAGACCGTTAAAATCGGAGTAAAATACGGTGTTGACTTAATATATATAGAAACCATGAACGACAGCTACGAAACAAAGGCGGCACTGCTTGCGGCAAAGGAAAACAGCGACTTGCCTGTGTTTGTTTCAAATGCCTATGGTGAGGACGAAAAGCTAATGACGGGTGCTTCGCCTGAGGCTATGACAGCAATGCTTGAAGGCATGAGGGCTGATGCAATAGGCTTAAACTGTTCATTAGGTCCAAAGCAGCTTGAGGGCGTTGCTAAAAAGCTTTTAAGAAGTGCTTCTGTTCCTGTTATTATGAAGCCAAACGCAGGCTTACCAAAAAGCGTTGACGGTAAAACCGTTTATGATGTTTTGCCCGAAGAATTTGCAGAAGATGTAGTAAAGCAGATAAAAGCAGGTGTAAGAATTGTCGGCGGTTGCTGCGGAACAACGCCTGAATACATCAGATGCGTGGTTGAAAAATCAAAGGGCTTAAAGCCTGTTCCGCTTACGGATAAAAACATCACCTGTGTTTCCTCGTATACTCATGCTGTTGAGTTTAACGAAGAGCCTGTTCTTATAGGCGAGAGAATAAACCCGACAGGTAAAAAGAGATTCAAGCAGGCGCTAAAGGAAAATGACATAGATTATATTCTTCAGGAGGGAATTAATCAACAGGAGAAAGGCGTGCATATTCTTGACGTCAATGTAGGTCTGCCCGAAATTGACGAGGTGCAGATGCTGAAAACCGCAGTATGCGAATTACAGGCGGTTATAAATCTTCCGCTTCAGATTGACACCTCCGACGCTCAGGCAATGGAAACGGCACTCCGCCGCTATAACGGAAAGGCAATGATAAACTCCGTAAACGGCAAGGAGGAAAGTATGCATATGATTTTTCCGCTTGTTCAAAAATACGGCGGACTTGTTGTTGCACTTACTCTTGATGAGGGCGGAATCCCCGACACAGCCGAAGGCAGAGTTGCAATAGCGGAAAAAATCCTTAAAACCGCATCGGAGTACGGAATTTCAAAAAAGGATATTATATTTGATACTCTTGCAATGACAATAAGTGCTGACAAAATGGCGGCAATGACTACATTGAAATCGCTTAACGTGATTAAAAATCAGCTTGGTTGTCATACGTCGCTCGGAGTTTCAAATGTGTCGTTCGGACTGCCGTCACGTGAAGCAATAAATAGCGGATTCTTTGCGGCGGCACTTGAAAACGGACTTTCTGCGGCTATCATGAACCCATATTCGGGAGACATGATGAAAACATATTATTCATACAAGGCATTACACGGCATGGACGAAAACTGTGCCGATTATATAGAATTTATAACAAATTACAATGAGACCGTCACCGTTACGCAAACATCAAACAAGCCGTCAGGCAGTACGGAAAGCGGTGCAACGTCACTGCAAAGAGCAATCGTAAAGGGCTTAAAGGAGCAATCGGGCGAGATAACGCTTGAGCTGTTAAAAACAATTCCTCCGCTTGAAATTGTTCAGAATGAGGTTATTCCGGCACTTGATATTGTCGGCAAAGGCTTTGAGCAAAAGACGGTATATCTGCCGCAGCTTCTAATGAGTGCGGAATCAGCAAAAAGCTCATTTGAAAAGATAAAGAGCTTTATGAGTAGTGAAAAGACAGAAATGAAAGCAAAATGTGATTTTGTTATTGCGACGGTTCATGGCGATATTCACGATATAGGCAAGAATATTGTAAAGCTTCTGCTTGAAAACTACGGATTTAAGGTAACGGACTTAGGCAAGGACGTTCCACCTGAGGAGATTGTCAGCAAGACTGTTGAGCTTCATGCTCCGCTTGTGGGGCTTAGTGCGTTGATGACAACAACAGTCCCTGCAATGGAGGAAACGATAAAGCAGTTGAGAGAAAAAGCACCGTGGTGTAAGGTGGTTGTCGGCGGAGCAGTTCTTACGCAGGAATATGCCGACAGCATCGGTGCGGACAAATATGCCCGTGATGCAATGGAATCGGTAAGATACGCAGAGGAGATAAACGGTAATTTGTAGGGGCAGAAAAGAAACAAATATTCTACACCCATGTATATCTTTTTTTATCCTCGCCGAACAGGTAATATCTGAGATTATCGTCAATTACAATACAGAAAAAGCTCAGGAAAAACCACATGATGGAGTACCTGAGGCATATCTGACCGAGGATATTAAATCGCATATCGGAATAGTCCCACACATCAAGTCCGAGCCGGATATTAAGCACATACCCGAAAATTAGCTCAAGCACAGTAATCAGAAATGTTCCCAAAAGCATTTCAAAAAAGAGAGGTGTTTTTTCGCTTGAACGCTCATTAATCATGCCGATTATCCAGAAGCATAAGCCTCCAAGCACGAACATACTCCAGTGTGAATAGCCTCTCCACAAAAGCTCAATCATCAGATAAACTATTCCGCCGATTGCAAACAGTATAAGATTTTTCAGTATTTTAAGCATATATAAATCCTTTCATTTAATGTTTCCATTATAATATTATATGAAAAAATATACTATTTATTATATAAAAAATGCTTGATATAAAAAAGTCACTATCGTGACTGTCGTTCGCAAAGCTCACTCCTAAAAGATAAAAATAGTTTGCAATAATTGACAATATATGTTATAATAAATCTATACTAATTTCCGGAGGATAAATCTATGGCTCGAAATAAACATAAAAAGAAAAAAGGATGTCTTTTTCCTATATTCCTGTTGTTGTGTGTTGCGTTATTTGCGGCGTGTATATATTTCCCGTATAAGATGTACTCAGAATCCAGCAAATATATAAATGCGACACCGTCTCCGATTCCGTTGGGGACATCACAGCCACAGACAAACACTGTTCAGGGAACGGTACATTCAAAATCAGATGCACAGGCGACTTCATCGCCAAAGGTTTCATCAAAATCAACTTCTAAGCCAACATCAAAGCCTACGTCCAAGCCGACGGAGGAGCCAACGTCAAAGCCTTCAAAAAAATCATCGGTAAAATCAACAGGCGATGAGGCTGTTATGAAGGAATACGAAAACGAAATATACGGATTTTCATGCCCGTATGCCGACAGCTTTTCATTCTATGAAAGTAGTGACCCGAATGCTGTTTTATCGTTGCGGTCACCTGACGGCGGTGCATATGAGCATATATTTGTAAATGAATTACCTGCCGAGACTCCGGCAGTTGGGATGAAGAATTTTGTAAGCTCATATCCGACGGCGGAGATTATAGAAAACCTTGCAGGAAGCAATTATTATTACGTGCTGATAAAGCATGACGATACATATGTGTACAGATACGCCGAGTATACTGAGGGCATAGAAAAGGGCTTTGAATTCGGCTATGCAGAAAATAATGCTTCGATATACGAGGGTTATCCGCAGGAAATAAGAGATAATTTTTATCTTTATGAGGATTAAAAATATTACAGGGGACGATGAAAGCATCGTCCCGTTTTTATTGATAAATATTTTTTAACTCATCAAAAAGGGCTTTCAGACAGCGTTTTTCTATACGTGAGACATAGCTTCGGCTTATGCCCAGGATGTCGGCAATTTCCTGCTGAGTTTTGCGTTTTGTATTGCCAAGCCCATACCGCCAGATGATAATATTTTTTTCGTCTTTACTTAGAACCTTATCCATTGCGTTATAGAGCATATTGGTGTTTAGCCTATCAAGAACTGTATCGTGTATGTCTTTGCCGTCGGTGACGAGTACATCTGCGATTGTCATGCTGTTGCCGTCCTTATCAACTCCGACGCTTTCCTCCATTGATACCTCACGGCACTGCTTTTGCGTTGAACGCAGATGCATCAGGACTTCGTTTTCAATACACCGTGCGATATACGATGACAGACGTGGATTTTTTTCGGGATTAAAGGTATTTATTCCTTTAATAAGCCCGATTGTACCGATGGAGATTAAGTCCTCGGGGCTTTTTTCGCCACAGTATTTTTTTGCGATGTGTGCAACAAGGCGAAGGTTTCTTTCTATCAGAATGTTTTTTGCATTTTCGTCTCCCGATTTGAATTTTTCGAGATATTCAAGCTCCTCTGCAGGCGTGAGAGGCTTCGGGAATGATGCCGAGCCTGTGACATAGCCTGCAAGAACAAGCAGTGTGCGGATGTAGTCGAAAAATATCATGAACATAAAAACACCCCCAAAATAAGCATATGCTTTTCGGGGGTTATAGATGAATTTTTTTATCTTTCTGATATTTTTTCTAATGCTCTTTTTAAATTTAATAACTTTTGTTCTTTATTTTTCTTTATGGTTTTTTCATCAACATTAATCATAATGCATTCTGCACAAGCTCCCATATTATTTATATACGGTTCATTCGGATTGTGACAATCTTCATTTTCATTATAAATACAAAATTTATTATAACAGCGCATTATAAGCTTCTCCTTTCTGAATTTAAAAAAGCGCATAACCGAAGCCATGCGCCAAAAACGCTATACTTCGTAAATTAATGCGACTCAATTTACTTTATTACCTTAACAGAATTAAAGTAAGCGTTTTTTACAAACTTATGTCTGTTAAGGTATTATTAATAAATATTAAAATATTATGTTAGCACAAAAATAAAAACATATATAAATTTGTAAATTGAATCGCAGATATATTATAACACAATTTTGGGATTTTGTAAATATAAAAATTGCAAAAATTATCATTATAAATTTACTCTTGCAATGTATATTAAAAAGTGATATAATGAAATCATAATCTAAAGTATTGTATCTTTAATAAGAATGATAACAGGAGGATTTATTATGAAAAACACAACATCAACGGTTCTTTTGCAGAAGCAAAACGGCGAAAAAATTACTATGCTTACAGCATATGATTACTCCACGGCGAAGCTGATTGACGAGTCGGGAATAAATTGTATTCTTGTGGGCGATTCACTCGGAATGGTAATGCTCGGATATGATTCCACACTGCCTGTAACAATGGAGGATATGCTTCATCATACAAAGGCGGTTGCAAGAGGTGCAAAAAATGCAATGGTTATCGGAGATATGCCGTTTATGTCGTATCAGACATCGGTATATGATGCAGTAAAAAATGCCGGCAGATTCATTCAGGAGGGCGGCGCATACGCAGTAAAATTAGAAGGCGGTGCGACCGTATGTGACAGAATTGAGGCTATAACAAAGGCGTCAATCCCTGTTGTTGCACACATTGGACTTACTCCGCAGTCGGTCAATGCATTCGGAGGCTTTAAGGTTCAGGGCAAGGACGAAAAGCGGGCAAAGGAATTAATAGAGGATGCAAAAAAGGTAGAAGCAGCAGGAGCGTTTATGGTAGTGCTTGAATGTGTTCCGGCACGTCTTGCGGAGCTTATTTCAAAGGAAATATCAATCCCGACTATCGGTATAGGTGCAGGTGCAGGCTGTGACGGACAGGTGCTTGTTTATCAGGATATGCTTGGTATGTTCTCGGATCTGACACCGAAATTCGTAAAGAAGTATGCAGACATCGGTGACATGATGAAGCAGGCATTTTCTGCGTATATAAATGACGTTAAAAGTGGAAAATTCCCTGAGGACAAGCATGGTTTTAAAATAGATGATGAAATTATAGATAAATTATATTAATATTTCGTAAGCAAGTTATCCAAAGGCTTTGAAAATTACGCTTCAAAAAATTTTGTATGCAGCGTAATATCAAAATTTTTTGGTAAATTGAAATGCTTTTGGATAACTTGCTTTATATCAGATTAAGAAAGGAAAAAACAATGGCCGAATATATTTATAACATGAATTTTGTGGGGATACCGTCAGATTTTATTGAGAGGGTAATGCCGAAAGCAAACGGTGCATTTGTAAAGGTTTATCTTTATATAGCGAATGCGGCGTTAAAGGGCTTGAATTATGAAAGCGACGAAATCGCTTCTGCCCTTGATTTGCTTGAAAGTGATGTTATCAGGGCGTTTGATTTCTTATCGGAGAACGGATGCATTGAAATTGACGGAGATAAAATACTTCTTGGTACATCAAAGGCAGTGCCGGTTAAACAAAATAAAGAAATTGAAAGCAAATATTCCGACAAGAATGTAAAACAGCTTGTAATTGACAATAAGACACTATCGGATTTATGTCAGGTGGCACAGGATTTGCTTGGCAAAACGCTCAGCGATACAGATATTGAAACGCTGTACTGGTTCTATGATGAGCTTTCAATGTCGCCTGAGGTTATAACGATGCTTCTGGAATACTGTATTTCAATGGACAAGAGAAATATGAAATATATTGAAAAGGTTGCAATCGGCTGGCATGAGAACAACATCAATACAGTTGAAGCTGCAGTTAATTACATGAACGAAAAGCAAGAGAAAAACAGCTTTTTCGGGAACATGAAAAAGCTACTCGGAATTGACAGGCAGTTCTCAAAAACAGAGGAAACGTATTTAAAAACATGGCATGAAAGCTATAACATGAGCGAGGACATGATAGCACTTGCGTATGAATACTGTATTATTCAGATAAGCAAGCTGTCCTTTCCGTATATAAACTCAATTATAGAGCGTTGGTACAGCAAGGGAATAACCACTGTTACCGATGCTGAAAAGGACAAAGAGGAGTTCAGAGGCTCGGGTGATAAGGAGCTTGAGGTCTATAAAGACAATACAGGATTTAACTATGATGAAATTGAAAAAATTATGCAGGAAAAGTACGATAAGTAAAATACTTTTATCCGCTGCGATTGTTTTCGGAGCAAATACATATGCGGCGGATTTTGTTCCTGCTCCTGAATTTAAAAATTTCGAGGCTGTACATACATTTTCGGGAATGAGAGAAAGTGTACAGCTTCTTTCTGATGTATATACGGCACCTAAGATGGATTTTTCACGTCTTAACGGAAGCTTGACAGTAGAGGTATCGGGAGATTTAGCTGCCGGTGCCGTTCTTTTTATAGCCGAATACAGTGACGTCGGCGAGCTGCTCAAAACTCATATGATAGAGGAGGTCAAGACCGAGAACACAGTTAGTGTATCAGGTGCTTATGAGAGAGCATATTTATGGAATTTTGCAAAAATGACGCCCTTATGCGGCAGCATTACCACTAAAGCTGATTATGAAATTATAGAGGGCATCGAAGGTGAGTGGGAGGTTTCATCAGACGGTCACACGCTGTACTGCTATACGGGTACATCAAAGGATGTGGTTATTCCCAACAGCTACAAGGGTAAGCGGATTTATTCCATAGAGAATGTTCCTGCAATAAACAACAGTACATTTACAGAGACTTCGGCTTATAAAAAGTGTAATCTGTTTGGCGGCAGGACGGACATAACCTCGGTTAAAATTCCTGAGGGTATAAAAATTATAGGAAGCCTTGTATTTTTTGGATGTACGCAGATTACCGGAGATGTATCACTTCCGTCAACGGCATATTTGATGGGAAGTTATACTTTCTATAACTGTCAGAACATGACGGGCGAGCTTGATTTATCGAAGTTTATTCTTACTTGGAAATCATGCGTATTATAACTGTTATAAAATAACTGGCAGTATTGATTTATCGAGTCTCAGATATGATATTGGCGATAATGTATTTTCAAATTGCAAGGCTCTTAACGGAACGGTAACACTTCCTGAAGGAATAACTTCAATCGGTGCAGGGGCGTTTTCGGGTTGTCCGAAGCTCAAAGGGGCATTGAATATCCCCGAAGGTGTTGAACGCTTAGAGCAGTTTGCATTCTCAAACGACAGTGGATTTACGTCACTTACACTTCCGTCTACATTAAAATACATAGGAGTGGCGGCGTTTCAGCTTAATTCAAAGCTTGCAAACAAGCTTGTTTTACCTGATGGACTTGAGCATATTTCGGATTTTGCGTTCAGTCACACGAATTTCTCGAACACAAGCCTGACAATACCTGATTCGGTACATACAATCGGCGGAAATTATAACGTAGAGGAAAATACAGGCTACGGCGGTCATGTGTTCTATAATTCATTTAAGAAAACAACAGAATTTATTGCAGACAGTGACTATTTTAAATCGGTTGACGGGGTTCTGTTTTCTAAGGACATGAAGCGTCTTGTCATGTATCCGGCAGGAAAGACAGACGAAAGCTACACTATTCCCGATGGCGTAACTCAGCTTGATGAAATGTCGTTCGGATATTCAAAGGTAAAAAATGTTACATTGCCCGATAGCTTTGTAATTTCGGAAGCTGTTCCTGCAAATATTATAAATGATATGGCAAATAATCTTGCAGTTGCGTTTTATCATTTTAACGGGCTGCAGAATATTTATTTTAGCGAAACCAATCCGAATTACGTAAGTGTTGACGGATTTGTATATTCAAAGGACTTAAAGGAGCTGTGGTATGTTCCGACGAACAAAACGGGAATTATACAAGTTCCGGACGGAACAGAAAAAATCCGCAAGGGTGCTTTCTATATTGAACATACGGCGATGAGTAACGGGATTTATACGAGTGAAAAATACACGGGTGCACATATTCCTGCATCTGTTACGGAAATTGCCAAAGAAAATCTGACATCAATCAATAAACGTCCCAATATTACGGTGGATGAGAACAATCAATACTACACTGTTAAGGACGGAAAACTGACAAAAAAATAAATTTTGTGAATTTTAACAACCAAAAGGTTACATCTTTTTTAGAAATTATGTAAACCAATTTAAAAGTTATCCACAGGGGTAAAAATTGGATTATCAACCTTAAATTTCAAAAATATGGCTTGGACACGTCATTTTATCCACGTTATCCACATAGTTATCCACGGTGCGAGTAATGTTACAGGTGTGTTACATCGCATAAACACTATGTTTTTTGAGGTTTACATATTTTTGGTTCGTGAAACAACAAAAAATCATGTAGTTTATGAATAAAAACGGGGATGAATTGTCGCAGGGTATGAAAAAACCGCATAATCAGTCGGTTTTTGGTGTGAAAAAGTTATCCACAGTGTGTGAATAACTTCATGGATAAATGCACAAAATAAATTATTTATATTAAGGAGTGTTAAGGTGCTTTCGGAAAGACTTCAATGCATATTAAAATATTCGGGTGGACAAACGGTTGCCGACATAGGAACAGACCATGCGTATGTCCCGATAGAGCTTATAAAAACAGGCAAGGCACAGAGGGCTATTGCTTCGGATGTTAACAAAGGGCCTCTTGATATTGCAGGATGCAATATCCGTGATGAGGGGCTTGATGGTAAGATTGAAACGAGGCTCGGCGGGGGATTGTCGGTTCTTGAAAAAGGAGAGGCTGACCAAATCATAATAGCAGGTATGGGTGGTGAGCTTATTCAGAGCATAATAGAAGCAGACAAAGAGGTTGCTCTTGCGGCGGAGCTTATTCTTCAACCGATGAATGAGCAGTATGAGCTAAGACGGTATCTTATGTCATCGGGATTTGAGATTATAAAAGAGGATATAGCGGTTGAAGGCTTTAAGGTTTATAATCTGATGCTTGTGAAAAAGGGTGATGCTGTTCCGTTTGAAAAGGATATATATTACCATCTTCCTCCGTATCTGAAAGAAAACAAAAATTACGAAAAACTTTTTGCAAAAAAAGAGCGTGAGTTCAGGCGTGTTATTGAGGGCTTGGAAAAATCAAAGGATGCGGACATTGAAAAATTAAACAAATACAGAGAATGGTTAAAGGAATTGGAAACATGAGAAATATATTAATTACAGGTGGAAGCCGTGGAATCGGAAGAGCCTGTGTGGAATATTTTGCAGCTCAGGGAGACAGAGTATTTTTTACCTATAAAAGCAACGAAGCGGCTGCGAAAGAGGTTTCGGAAAAAACAGGTGCTGTTGCAATTAAATCAGGAGATATACAGATGCTTGCTGAGGAGGTTCATAAATACGGCAGACTTAACGTGCTTATAAATAATGCAGGCATAGCACAGCAGAAGGTGTTTCAGGATATAACAGACAATGACTGGGATAATATGTTTGGTACAAATATACGGGATATGTTTCTTGTAACACGTGCGTTTTACGATGATTTTGTTCATAACAAAAGCGGAAAGATAGTTAATGTTTCTTCAATGTGGGGAATATCAGGAGCGAGCTGTGAGGTTCATTACAGTGCATCAAAGGCGGCGGTTATAGGCTTTACAAAGGCACTTGCAAAGGAAGCAGGTCCGTCGGGGATTAATGTAAACTGTGTTGCTCCGGGTGTGATTGATACGGATATGAACGCCGGCTTTGACGATGAAACAAAGGAGGAGCTAAAATCAGAAACTCCGCTTGGCAGAATGGGAACTGCAAAAGAGGTTGCTGAGCTTGTTGGATTTTTATGCTCAGATAAATCAGAATTTATAACCGGTCAGGTTATCACTTGTGACGGAGGATTTTTAAGATAGATATAAATTTATAAAAAGTTTAATTTTTATTTATATCCTGTTTAGAATTCTGTAGTATAATGCTTTTTATAACTTGAATAGGAGGAATTATACAATGAGCAATATTGCTAAAATTGAAAAACTCGCACAGAAGAAAAAATCAGATAAGTTAATTAAATTTTTAAATTCAAAGGATAAAGAAGAACGTATTGCTGCGATAAACGCACTTGGTAAGGTTAATGATGAGGATTCTTATAACAAGCTTATAGCATTGCTTAGCAGTCAGGATACTGATGAAAGGATTGCAGCGGCTATATCGCTTGGTCAGACGAGCAAGGATTCAGCTATTACTCATATGAATTATCATATTAGCAAGCAAACCGATGCAAAGGTCAAGGAAGCAATGACAGCGGCGATTGTAAGTATTAAAAAGAACATAGACAGCATACATAACGAAGATTAAAAGACAGATTACGGTAAAATATTGAGTTTACCGTAATTTTTTATTTTTATAAAATGAATTATTATCAAGAATCTGCATAAGCTATTAAATGAGAATTTGTTTTTAAGGAGGAAATTCAAATGTGGAAAAAATATAAGCCATATATTCTATCGGTAATAATAGCGCTTGCGGTGGGAGGACTATCGTCGCTTCTTACAAGAGGTAACATGGACATTTATCAAACGATTAATGTTCCGCCGTTAGCTCCGCCGATGTCAATATTCCCGTGGGTATGGGGTATACTGTTCGTACTTATGGGTATAAGCAGTGCTATGGTATATTTAAGACGTGATGATGCAGACGCAACATCAGCATTGCAGATTTATGCAATACAGCTTGTTGTAAACTTTTTTTGGAGCATTATATTCTTTAATATGCGTGCATTCTTCTTTGCATTTGTATGGATAATGCTTTTGTGGGTGCTGATAATAATAATGATAGTTCAGTTCCGTAAGGTCAGCAAAACTGCGGCATATTTGCAGTGGCCATATCTTATCTGGGTTACCTTTGCGGCATATCTGACTTTAATGATATGGCTTCTTAACAGATAAAATATGCTTATAATTGTAATCAGAACACTTATACTTTATGCAACAGTTGTCATATCCCTGAGAGTAATGGGAAAACGTCAGCTCGGAGAGCTTCAGCCCTCCGAGCTTGTTGTAGCTATTATGATAAGCGACCTTGCCTCTGTTCCGATGCAGGACATTGATATTCCGTTGGTTTGGGGTATTCTTCCTGTGTTTACGCTTATTGTGGCAGAGGTACTTTTGTCGTATTGGAGCTTAAAAAGCAAAAAGGCAAGAGAGATTCTTACAGGTAAGCCCAATATAGTTATATATGACGGTAAAATTATTGAAGAAGAGCTCGAAAAGCTGAGATTTAATATAAACGATTTGATGTCGGAGCTGAGACTCAATAACTGCTATGATATTTCCGAAGTAGCGGCGGCAATAATTGAGACAAGCGGTAAGCTGAGTGTAATCAAAAAATCGGGTGCAAATACTGTTACTATTGATGATTTATCGAGAACTAAAGCAAAAAAGGACGGGCTTCCATGCATTATTGTGGCAGACGGAAGCTTGGATGAGGCTGAGTTAAAGCGTGCAAAACGCTCAAAGGCATGGCTTAAAGCGGAGCTTTCAAAAAAAGGAATAAATAATATTAACGATGCTTTTTTGGTATCTCTTAACGCAGACGGAGAAATTTATATTCAGAAAAAAGACAGAGGTGTATAATGAGGAGTGTTTTAACGGCACTTTTAATTGTGCTTGCAATAGTAATCGGAGGTCTTTCATATACGGAGCAGCTTGAGAAGCTTTCGGGACAGCTTGTAGTCTACAGCGGGGAGCTTGCAAAAGATATTGAGGCTGAAAATTTTGATGGGGCTCTTGAGCAGTTGAAGATTATAGAGGATTTTCTTGAAGAACGACGTACAATGATGGAGTCAACAGGCAAGCACGGGAATATGTATGAAATAAAAAGAAACATAATTGAATTGCGAAGCTATATAGAATGCAAAGCAAAAAAAGAGGCTCTTACTAAAAACAAATCTCTTGAATTTCTGTTTGAGGATTTACCCAAAAATTTTCATATCAGGATTGAAAATATACTTTAGGTGTGGTATAATTAGCTTGGAGAATCAAATTGAGAATTGTTTTTATAGAAAAGGATAAAAAATGATACGAATACCAAATATAAAATGTCCTGTTGATGGGGACATTAAAAAACTTGTTGAACGTCTTGCGGGTAGGGACACTAAATTCAGGATATTTAAGAAGTCAATAGATGCAAGAAAGAAAAACGATATTCATTTTGTGTATACCGTTGACGTGAAAACAAATAATGAAGAAAAGCTACTTAAAAAAATAAAGGGTGCGGTAAAAATTACGGACAAGCCGTATGTTTTTCCAAATGGGAAAAGCATCAGCACTCCGATTGTTATTGTGGGAAGCGGTCCTGCCGGGCTTATGTGCGGTCTTACTCTTGCAAAAAACGGATACAAGGTTATAATACTTGAACGTGGCAAATGTGTTGAGGAACGTAAAAAAGATGTGGATGCTTTTTGGGCTGGTGGTGAGCTAAACCCTGATTCAAACGTGCAGTTTGGCGAGGGTGGAGCAGGAACATTTTCCGATGGAAAGCTTAACACAGGCATAAAGGATTCAAGAATCCGTCTTGTTCTTGAGGAATTTCACCGTCACGGTGCACCTGAGGAGATTTTGTATAATGCAAAGCCTCATGTAGGAACGGACAATCTGTATAATATGGTTCGTTCAATTCGGGAAGAAATTATATCGCTTGGCGGAGAGGTCAGGTTTTGTACAAAGCTTGAAAATATTATAACTGAAAACGGATGTATTAAAGGTGCATCGGTTATAAATAGGGACACTAAATATATAATTGATACTCAGCATATTGTTCTTGCGACAGGTCACAGTGCAAGAGACACATTTGAGATGCTAAAAAATTCAGGTGTGGAGATGGAGCGAAAGAGCTTTTCAATCGGTGCAAGAATTGAGCATTTGCAAGAGGAGATAAACAAAACTCAATATGGTGAATTTTATAACCGTCTTGGTGCGGCTGACTATAAGCTTGCGGTTCATCTTGAGAACGGCAGAGGAGTATATACCTTCTGTATGTGTCCGGGCGGCGTTGTTGTTGCTTCTGCATCTGAAGCCGGAGGAGTGGTGACTAACGGAATGAGCTATTTTGCACGTGACGGCAAGAATGCAAACAGTGCGGTTCTTGTGAATGTCACGCCTGAGGATTTTCCGGGGAATGATGTTCTTGGCGGAATGTATTTACAGCGTGAAATAGAACAGCGTGCATTCAATATTTCTCAATCATATAAAGCACCGGCACAAAGGTTGTCTGATTTTCTTAAAAGGGACACTAAAACCAAAATTGAACCTACATACCGTCCGGGAGTGGTGTGGTGTGAATTATCAGAGATTTTTCCTAAATATATAACGGAGTCGCTTCGTGAGGGAATATTGAAAATGGACAAGCACTTAAACGGATTTGCTGATGGCGGTGCGGTTTTAACTGCTCCTGAAACGAGGTCATCATCGCCTGTGCGGATTTTGAGGGACACTAAATATGAAAGCAATATAAAAGGCTTATATCCCTGCGGAGAGGGTGCAGGATATGCCGGTGGAATAACATCAGCGGCTGTTGACGGAATAAAAGTTGCAGAAGCGATTGCTTTGAATGCGTAGTATATAAAATAAAAGTCCGAAAGCATTTCATATCTGTAATCAATCTATCGCTACGTTGCGCGATAAAAACAGATTGATATACAGACACGAAACGCTTTCAGACTTTTTTATGCTTTTCAGCTTTTTGTGGTTATACTGTGATGATTCTATTGTATTTTTTATCGAAAATCAAAATTCGTTCAGGATTGAAAAACCTTTCAAAATGGAGTTGTTTTATTATTTCCTTTACGGGAAGCTTTGAATATTCGGGAAGCTTTTCTGTGATGAACTCTTCTGTTAAAATATCAAACCTTTCTTTTCCTACAGGAGTGCGATTAGCCCATTCAGGAGTTCGGGGCTTGTTTGAGCAAAGATAATCAAACAGCAAAAGCTCTGTAAAATACGGAATATCTGCATTGGTTTTGCTTGCAAAGTCAAGCAGAATTTCATAAAGCCTGTCACGTGCAATACCTATTGTGTCAAAGCTGTTTTCTGCATAAAAGCCTGCAAGGGCTTCAAAGAAATCAAAGGGCTTATCATACAGCTTTACGAGATATTCAACTGATTTTTCAAATGCATTACTGTTATAGTATTTTTCGACAATATCCTCAACAGCCTTTAATTGCAAAAGCTCGTCATATGATATATAATCCGTCTGCAAGACCTCATAAGGCGGTTCGGCTGTGAAAATATCGTTTGTTTCTTCTGCTCGTATCTTTGTGCCGTGCAGAAGCTTTAAAAATCCAAGCTGTATAACGTGTGGCTCCATTGCGTAGACTTCATTAAATGAGTTTTTGAAGCTTTCAAAGTCCTCATACGGCAGTCCTGCGATTAAGTCAAGGTGTGTATGAATATTCCCGAAGCTCCGTACGGCTTTTACGGCATCTGCAATTTTTTGTGTATCTGCTTTTCTGTCTATAGCTTCAAGCGTTTTTGGGTTAGTTGACTGAACGCCGATTTCAAGCTGAAACAGTCCTTTTGGTGCAGATGATAAAATATCGAGAGTTTCTTTATCAAGAAGGTCAGCCGCAACCTCAAAATGAAAGGTTGTTTCGTCTGCATTATCAATAAGAAAACGCAGAAGCTTTTTTGTTCTTGATTTATTTGCATTAAAGGTTCTGTCGGTGAATTTTACTATTTTTACTTTATGCTCGATAAAAAATTTAAGCTCTTTAAAAACAAGCTCCAAATCACGGAATCTCACAGAATGCTCTGTTGACGACAGACAATAGCTGCAATTAAAGGGGCAGCCCCTGCTTGATTCGTAATAAATCAGCTTATTTTTGTTAAGCTCTATATCTTCTTCCGTATACGGGAACGGAATTAAAGAAATGTCGCTTATAAGCTCGCGTGCTTTATTAGCTGTAATTTTAGTGTCCCTATATGTTACGCCTTTGTGATTTAGTGTCCCTGTTGAAATTATGCATTTTACTGTTTCTTCACCCTCGCCACGTATTATGGCATCAATAAAGGGATTGCTTTGCATATACTCCTCTGCCGCATATGATACCTCAGGACCACCGAGGACGATAAGAGTACGTGGAGAAATGCTTTTTAAGCGACGTGCCGTTTTTAAAACAAATTCTATGTTCCAGATATAGCATGAAAAGAACACAGCTTCTGCATGACGATTATAAATATCGGCACAAACAAAGGCTGCGTCCTCGTTTATGTTATATTCTGTCCAGGATAGGTCGGGGTTATCGGCGTACGTACACAAGGTTCTTACCGATAGTGAGGTATGAATATATTTTGCATTTATTCCTACCAGCAACGCCTTCATTTTATTCGTACACCTCACGTTTTAAGATTCCTATGTAAGGAAGATTACGGTATTTCTGGTCATAATCCAAGCCATATCCGACAACAAACTCGTCGGGAATTACTTTGCCTATGTATTCAACCTCTACTTCTGTTTCACGGCGATCAGGCTTTGAAAGCAAAGCACAAACTCTTACCGATGCTGCAGTTGAAGTTTTAAGGTGTTCTTTTAAGTTATAAAGCGTGTTACCGCTGTCTACAATATCCTCAATTATAAGAAGGTGCTTACCTGCGATTTCGTCCTCCAAATCTCTTTTAATAACAAGTGAGCCGGAGGTCGTTCCTGAGCCATAGCTTGAAACCTGCATAAAATCTACAGTAAGAGGCACATCAATATATCGCATCAAATCAGCCGCAAACATGATTGAGCCTTTCATTATAACTGCCACAACAAGCTCCTTGCCCTGATAGTCAGCTGTTATTTGTCTGCCCAGATCCTTAACGCAGGCAATGATTTCATCTTCATTAAATAATATTCTTTCTATATCCTTAGTCATAAATATCTCCCCTTAAAATATGTCATATTTTAGAATATATACCATTATAACATATATTTTTGAAAAAATACAGTATATTTTGAAAAAAATTTGTTTTTTTCTATTCATCCAGATGAATAAGCACCTGTTCGATGATTCTTTTTACGTGTTCGTCATCAAGAGAATAAAACGTGTTTTTTCCGTCACGTCTTGCTTTTACGAGTCTTGCTTGCTTAAGAGTACGAAGCTGATGGCTGATTGCCGACTGAGTCATGTTGAGCTTGGCACATATATCGCATACGCACAGCTCTGAATCAAACAGTGTCCACAAAATTCGTATTCTTGTGTTATCTGCAAATACCTTGAAAACATCGCTGATATTTGCAGTCATCTCCTCATCGGGCAGCTCTGTTTTTATTCTTTTTAAAATATTCTGATTATATTGGCAAACCTTGCACTGCTCGTCCATTCTTATCACCCTTTACTTCTTTTTATTTGTATATCTGATGCAAGCACTGTTAAAAGCGGTATAATAACATAATTGTAGCGTGCTTGTACCTCAATAATTGAAAACACTGCCATATATCCGAGTATTATTATAAATACCGGAAACAGTTTTAATTTGTTTTTCTTGTCCGTAAACAGCCTCAGTGATGCTATTGCTGATACGGTTATCATATATGCACTTACTGCTCTGCGGCATATTACGTCTGAAAATTCCGGAGCGTTTGCAGAATCAAGAATCCACGGATAAACATAGCTTCCGAACTGATACATTATTTTCTGAAGCATATGCAAGATGTTTCCTCTTTGGAAAATACGCTCAACTAAGGTACTGCCTATCTTTTCGGGGTTGTAAATCAGCAGTGAGTCTGCTTCGTTCCATCCGCCTCCCGAAGCATGATTTAAGCCTACGCATATCTTATAGCCTAAATTGCCGCTATAGATATGTCCTGAAATCAGTCCGACTCCTCTGAAAATCAAGTCACAGGCAATTATTACTGCCATAAACACTGCAGCGTGAATTACTGCCTGTATTGCGGATTTTTTGTTTCTGTTACGGAATGCCGTTAAAGCATAAAACAGTATTGCTCCGATTACGGCAACGTACATTTCAGGTCGGAATATCTGCGACAGTGCCATAAGCAATGCACTTATTGCCGCTCCTGCATAGCCTTTCAGTTTAAGCATAATCCAGATTGACGCCGCAAAGAACATAACTGCGATATGCTGATTTGAAAGAACCGGCGTAAACAGTATCTCAAGCGGGTTCAGAACCATAATGAACAGTGCGGCTGTGTATGCTTTTTTGCCAAACAGCTCCTTTGCCGCAAGTGCCGTAAATACACATGAGGCAGTGCCGTAAACTGCGTTCAAGAACCCTAAATTTATTCCGCTTTTTATCATGAGTGACTGATAAATTATAAACGGCATATGTGCCGACCATACTCCCGTATACAGTGTGTTTCGGTCATGGAGAAATTCACCCCAGTAGCCGATGGGAATCGTTGATACAAGCTCCGACAGCTCGTAATTTATGCGAAAGTCGGAGGTCTGAGGCAGATTCCATAATATAAGGGACAAGCCTCTTAGTAAAAAGCCGATAAACGCTCCTGTTACTGTTATTTTTACGGTTTTGACCGCTTTATCCGATATTACAAGCACTGCATAAAAGACAAGTGAAACTATCATAAAGACAATTATACCTGACAATACCGAGCCGGGAGATATATATGCTCCTAAAATACCAACGCCTTGATTAAGCAAATCCGAGACTGATATATTCGCATAGAATTGATTGTTGAACAGCAAGTTTGCCAATCCCATTGTGATAGCAGACAAAAGCAAAAGTCCTGCTGTGGCAAACGCTGTTACGGTCAGGAATATATCAATCCGCTTGTTTCTTATTTTATTAGTTCTTGCCATAGCATTTTATTATCGCTTCTGTAAGTTCTTTTGCGGAGTCGGTGGTTTTTGTGATTTTCAGTAATGTTCCCATTACCTCAGCATTGCCTGCTCTTGAGGCTTCACGGCGTATAAGCCATGAGGCTTCACGTTCAATATTTGAAAGAAGCGTTTCTTCACGTCTTGTTCCTGATTTTACAATATCAATAGCCGGGAATATTCTGCGTTCCTGCAGTGTTCTGTCAAGCTTTAATTCAAGATTTCCTGTTCCCTTGAATTCCTCGAATATAACATCGTCCATTCGGCTGCCTGTTTCAACAAGGGCAGTAGCAAGAATAGTAAGGCTGCCGCCTTCTCGTATGTTTCTTGCCGCACCAAAGAATTTTTTCGGCTTATAAAGTGCATCGGGGTCAAGACCGCCCGAAAGCGTTCTGCCTGTAGGTGCAACGGTCAGATTATTTGCACGTGCAAGTCGTGTGATTGAATCAAGCAATATAACAACGTCCTTTTTCTGTTCAACAAGTCGCATTGCACGCTCAAGCACCATTTCGGAAATCTTGCAGTGATTTTCGGGCATCTGGTCGAAGGTGGAGAAGATAACATCACCGTTAACCGATTCCTTTATGTCAGTTACTTCTTCAGGTCGTTCGTCAATCAGAAGCACAATAAGCTTAACCTCGGGATGGTTTTCTGTTATTGCATTGGCTATTGTTTTAATAAGTGTTGTTTTACCTGCCTTTGGAGGTGCAACGATTATTCCTCTTTGTCCCTTTCCGATTGGGGTTATAAGGTCGATAAGCCTTGCCGCAGGCTTACTGCTTTCACTTCCTAATTTAAGTCTTTCGGTAGGATATATCGGAGTAAGATACTCAAACGGACGGCGTTTTAATGCAACCTCGATTGAATCTCCATTTATCTTCTTTACAAATATAAGCGGTGAGTATTTATCTGCATCCTGAGAAGGACGACAGTCGCCGCATACTTCGTCACCGGTTTTAAGATTAAATCTTTGTATCTGTACAGGCGAAACGTATACATCGTTACGTCCTGAGCTGTAGTTTTCCATTCGCAAAAATCCGAAGCCGTCGCCCATAACGTCAAGTATACCGCAGACCTCAACAGCATCTGCCGGACGTTCACGTTTTTTAGGTGCTTCTGATTTTTTCTTCTGTTCTTCGATAAGTAGTCTTTTTTCTCTTATTTTTTCAATAAGCTCATCTTTTTTCAGAGATGAAATTTTATCAATTTCAAGCCCCTGTGCAATTTGTTTCAGTTCTTCCTTCGTCTTTCGTTCAAGTGCAATTTCGTCCTGCATAAAAATACCTCGCTTTAAAATTAAATATACAAAAAATGGTTTTACTGTTGGGAAAATTCAGATAAAAAAATTTAAGAAATAATCTTATTATATTATATAACAAATTATGCCTGTTGTCAAATAAAATTCGTAAAATCATGAAAAATGGTTTTACGGATTACACCTTCCGCATGGGTCATAGCCTTTTGAGATTGCTTCATCACGGGTACACGTCAAAAAATCTTTATTTGATTCATTCATTTGTTCCACACTCAAGCATGACGGATAATGAAATTTGCATGAGTTTAAATTTCCTATATATGTAATTTCTTCAGTTTGTTGGGGTTGTGTTGTTTGTTGAGGCTCTTCAGTTTCATATACTTCTTCTGTTTGTACAGGTTGTTGGGTTATTTCGGCCTTGTCAAGAACTATTTCTGACATTTCATTGCAGCCTGCAAGAACGCATATCAAAAGTAATGTAATTAATTTTTTCATAGTTTTTCTCCTTAACATTTCACAAGTCCCTCGAAAACATTAAAAATTACCAAAAAATTTTGATATTACGTTGCATACAAAATTTTTTGAAGCGTAATTTTTAACGTTTTCGGATGACTTGTTTTGTATTTAGTTATAATAAAATTTATTTAGCATAAAAAATTATACTCCTTAAATACTATTTTAGAGGAAATAACTCTAAATGTCAATAGTGTTTTTAACTCTATTATAAAATATTATCATATGAAAGGAGTTTTTTTATGGATGTAGCAGATAGAATAAGAGCTTTAAGAGAAGATAACGATAAAAATCAAACCCAAATAGCAGAAATATTAAATATTGGACAGAAAACATACTCAGATTATGAAACAAGAAAAACCAGAATACCATTAGACAGTGTAATCGTTTTGGCTAAATATTATAATGTTGACATGAATTATATATGCGGAATAAGCGACGAAATTAAACCATATCCAAAAACTAAGTAGGGAACGGTTCATAGCCGTCCCGTTTTTTCTTGACATTTCCTGAATAAAGATATATAATGTAAAAAAGAATGTCAAAGGAGAAAATCATGAATATAAATAAAATAATAGAATTAATAGAAGCGGCGGCACCGAAGGAGCTTGCATATCCGTGGGATAATGTCGGTCTGCTGATTGGTGGCAGAGATAAAGAGGTCAGGAAAATACTTCTCACTCTTGATACGGATTTATATACTGTACGTGAAGCGATAAATAACAAATGCGACATGATTATATCACATCATCCGATAATGTTCGGAGGAATAAAGCGGATTGATTTTGACACAAGTGAGGGTGAAATGATAAATCTGCTTATCAAAAATGATATTGCTGTATACGCCGCGCATACAAATATGGATGCCGCAGAAGCAGGAATAAACAGCGTTCTTGCAAGACTGTTTGAATTATCGGACGTTAAGGTTCTTGAAGAATGCGGTGATTTGACAACGGGCATAGGAAGATACGGTAATTTGAAAAATGAAATATCCTTTGAGGAATTATGCTCCCTTGCAAAGAAGGTACTGAATACTCCATGCGTAAGGGCTTCGGGGGATATGTCAAAGAAAATAAAAAAGCTTGCGGTGGCTTCGGGAAGCTGTTCGGAATATATTGAAAACGCAGTACAGGCAGGCTGTGATGCAATTATAACGGGAGATTTAAAATATCACGAAACAATCGAGGGTACGGAAAAGGGAATCTGCATAATTGACGCAGGACATTATCCGACCGAGGTGATTGTAAAGGATATTTTTGCGGAGCTTCTGAAAAGCACCGATGTGGAGCTTGTGTATTCACATCAAAGTGACATTTTTAAATTTGTGTAAAAAATAAAAAATACAAGGAATTTTCCTTGTATTTTTATTCTTCAGCAGCTACTTCAGCCAGTTCCTTCTCGTATTGTTCAAGAATATGTTTCTCAAGCTGTATACGCATTTCACTATTAATAGGATGTGCTATATCTTTATACTCGCCCTCGGGAGTTTTTCTGCTCGGCATAGCTGTAAATAACTTGTCCTGACCTTCTATGATTTTAATGTCATGTACAACGAAAGCATTATCAAAGGTTACAGAAACTACTGCTTTCATCTTGCTGTCTGTAGCAACCCTTTTTATTCTGATGTCAGTAATCTCCAAGAATTTCACCACCTTCCATACTTGGTTAAAAAAAATTATTTAAAGTCTGTCCAGTGATGCACCCATATAAACCTATTTTAACTAAAAAATTAAATTTTGTCAAGAGCTTTGTAGATTTTTTATTAATTTTCAATAATGTTTTCGTTTAAATTTGTGCTATTTGCGAATTTTTATATTTGTTCTTCCTTTTTGGAAGGAAAAGGTATATAATAATAGGTGAAAATGATTTCTCGAAAGGACGAATATTGTGGACAGATTTACTTTGAATGATATAAAATCGGATGCTCATATACATTTTATCGGTATCGGCGGTATAAGCATGAGCGGTCTTGCCCAGATAGCACTTCAAATGGGATATAAAGTAACAGGCTCTGACAGGGCAAAATCCCATATAACGGATAAGCTTGAGGCTCTTGGTGCGGTTATTTGTGAAGGTCATGCTTCGGAGAATGTTGCAGGAGCGGATTTGTGTGTGCATACGGCGGCGGTTAAGATGGATAATCCTGAGATGGCAGAGGCTGTAAGCAAGGGAATACGTCTTATTGACCGTGCTGAGTTTTTGGGTGCATTGATGAAAAATTATACTCATGCTGTAGGTGTGAGTGGTACTCACGGTAAAACCACTACCACCTCCATGCTTGCTCATGCGTTGATAAATGCTGAGCTTGACCCGACTATAAGCGTAGGCGGTGAGCTGGATATTATAGACGGAAACATCAGAACGGGCGGAAGTGACTTTTTTGTTACTGAGGCGTGTGAGTATACAAACAGCTTTTTGAAGTTCTACCCTACGGTTGCACTTATAACAAATATTGAAGAGGACCATCTTGACTTCTTTTCGGGAATAGAGGAAATTCGTGAGAGCTTCCGTAATTTTGCGGAGCTTACGGCAAACAAGGGTGACGTTGTTGCTTTGGGAAGTGACGAAAACATAAGGATTGCACTTGACGGTGCGGATTTAAAGATAACAACCTACGGAATGACAGAGGAATTTGATTATTACCCGAAGAATATTGTATATAAAGCAGGATATCCGGCTTTTGACGTATACAAAAACGGTGAGCTTGTTTGTCATCTTGATTTGAATGTACCGGGCGAGCATAATATTTTGAATTCTCTTGCGACTATTGCTGTTTGTGCTATCATGGGTGCAGATACGGAAAAAGCTGCAAGAGGAATTGAGACGTTTAAGGGAACGCATCGCCGTTTTGAAAGAAAGGGAACGGTTAACGGTGCGATTGTACTTGATGATTACGCACATCACCCGACGGAAATAAAGGCTACGCTAAAAGCCGCAAAGGATTTTGAGCATAACAGAATTATATGCATTTTCCAGCCGCACACATATTCGAGAACAAGAACGCTGTGGGAGGATTTTGTCAATGCATTTGATGATTCGGATGAGCTTATTCTGACAAGTATTTATGCCGCAAGAGAGCCGTCAGACGGTGTTACGACATCGGAAAAGCTTGCAGATGCAATTAAGGAAAAGGGAGTTAATGCAAGATACATTGAGGATTTTAATGAGATTGCGGAATATATAAAGAAAACAGCTTCCGACGGTGATATAATCTTCACCATGGGTGCGGGAAATGTTACGGATATAGGGAAGATGATTTTAAATTATTCTTAATATAAATAACTTAAAAAAGTTGATTTTATAAGCTGTTTATGTTATAATAACAAAAAGAACATGAAAGGAATAATACTATGAATAACGAAATGAAAATTGCAGTTCAAGCTATTGTTGATTCAACTATTTGTAGTTTCGCAGAAGGCTTGAAATCAAGATATATTGATGAAGTAGATGATCCAAAGGGAGTAATTAACCAAAAGAAAAATAACTGTTTTATTGCGGAATTAGGTACTGAATTTATGTTTTATAGTGCTTTTGTTCGTAGTTTTGATAGCAGTTTTGGAAATGTACTTGAAAAAATGGGGAATAATATAGCGAAGTTATTCTATATAGTTAATAACGAAATAGAATCCTTTATTCTTCCTGAACAGACACAACACATATCAAATATAATGGCTTCATACGACAAGCATACTATGCCTGAAACTTGGCATTATGACACGCAAAATTTTATAATTCCTAAAGATACTACAAGTTTTCAGCAAACCCATCAAACAGATAATTATTTCTATGATAGTGAAAACAAAACTCACTTTGTTATTGAATTAAAGGCTGGTGGAGATTTGGATAATAAGAAATCAAAGGCTGAAAAGATAGCAATGCTAACGGAATATTATTTACTCAAAAACAAAGTCTCTGCTGACGAACAAGTAAAAATATATTTTGCTACTGCTTATAACAAATTTGGTGAGGGAAATAATTGGAATCAAGAAAGAGTAAAGCAATTTTTTGCTCAAGAAGAGTTGCTAATTGGCAAAGATTACTGGAATTTTGTATGCAAAGATGAAAATGGGTTTGACATTATATTTGAACAATATAAAGAAAGTGCTAATTACATAAAGAACTCGTTGGCAGAAATTAAGAGGGCATATTTTTGAGGTAAGGAAAATGATTGATATTAAAAATATGGGCAACACATTGTTGTTTAATGCTGATTGCTTTGAAAAAATGAAAGAGATACCTAATCATTCAATAGATTTAATTCTTTGTGACCCACCATATAATTTGGCAAATTATAGTACAGGCAATATGAAATTTGATTGGAGAAGTGAAATAAATAATGATGTTGCTAAATGGGACGAAATACCTTTAAATCCCGCCGATTTAGTTGATGAGTTTAAAAGGATTTTATCTCCCAAAGGAAATATTTTTGTTTTTTGCAGCTATAATTTGATAGGAAAATTTCACGAAGTGTTTGACTCTGAATTTGATACATTTCAGTTTATGGTATGGCACAAAACAAACCCAGTACCCAATATAAGAAAATCATCTTTTCTGAATAGTTGCGAGTTGATTGTTTGCTTGTGGAACAAGGGACATACTTGGAATTTTTCTGCTCAAAACGAAATGCACAATTTTATTGAAAGTCCGATTTGTATGGGTGTAGAAAGATTAAAAAATCCTAAGCATCCCACACAGAAACCAGTGAAAATTCTTGAACACATAATAAAAATAGCAAGTAATCCGGATGATGTTGTTTTAGATATGTTTATGGGGGTAGGGTCTACGGGCGTTGCTGCTCATAATTTGGGTAGAAAGTTTATTGGAATAGAAATAGATAAAACATATTATGAGGCGGCAGAGAAAAGAATAGCAAATCGTTAAAATTTCACATAGCAATAATAAGAAATGCGTATTTATTGTATTTACAAATAAAACAGGCAAATCAAGGATAAACTTGACAAGCCTGTTTTTTGTTTGATATAGTATTTTATACTCTTTTTAATTCATATTCCTGAGCTTATTTGTAAATTGTGCAAGCTCCTGTTGTGTTACGTCACGTGTACGCTCAAAAAGCTTGATTGTTACTCCGTCAATGACGGTTTCATATTCGTACAGCTCCTTATAAGCACAGGCGATGTCTGTCCAGTTTTCAAAGCTGTTTACGGCTGATAGAAGAACCTTCTGGTCATCACGTACATACTGTGCAGGCAATGCAACAAGCATATAGTTTGCATTGCAAAGCGGTGCGAGATTAGTATCGGGCAGGTCAAAATACGGAATCGTATTTGCAATATAATCCGAGCGGTACTGCTTTATATTAAGCGACGGTTCGGCGTTTTTCAGAATTTCGCTGTTCATGATATTTGAATATGCAAGAACTCCGAGGTACTGACCATGGGGTATTACATTATCAAGCTTTGATTTTAGTGCAAGTATATCGTATGCACTGTCACGAACAGACGACTTTATGGAAAAGCTCGGAACAAGTGCGGTATATTTGATTTCGTTTATATTATTCGGTTGGTTTCGAGGAATAATTACGCTTACGGAATGTATGATACTAAGTGATATTATTCCGATAAGAAGCTTTTCGGTATGAATATGTTTTATAGTCAGAATAAGAAGCATTATGAATGCCGGAACATACATAAGCAGATGTCCCTGACCGTGAGTGCGTGTTGCTGTGAAGGTTATATAGCAAACGAATATCTGTATCCATGCAAATACAGGACGGGTATCTTTTTTTCTTATTATGTTTACGGAGCATACAGCCATAAGGATAATGAATATAAGTCCGATATAGCGTGTTATAAGCTTCATATTAAGAGCAAATTCAAAATTAAAGCTTCCGACACTGTAGGCTAAAACGAGACGCTTAAACATAAAGCCGTCAAAGCCGAGTGCCATTATGATTATTATAACTGCAAGCGTGATAAGGCACATATACGGTCGTTTTCGGAACAGAATTGAATCCGTTATCATTGCTGTTATGAATGACACGCTGAAAAACAAAAACCAGTTATTCCACATCATAAGTAAGGTCAGTATAATTCCGATTGCGACGTAATGTCCCACGGACAATGGCTTATTATTTTTTCGGAAATACAGGTAAAATGCCAGCAGAGAAAGCGTAAATCCGCCCATTTCGGTGAAGCCGTTAAAGGTCAGGTATACAGTAATGGGCATTGTGAACAGCACAATAAGTGTTGTTATAAGCGGCGCTTTGCCGAGCCTTCGTGCAAGCAGATAGATGATTATATCTGCAGGCAATAAATAACAGTTTATAAGGCTCAGTATAAATACCATTCTTGATTCTCCGAACAGCTTTACAAACAGAGCCGGCAGGAGTGACGGTAGATAGTTAAATTCATCATTTATTATTGAATGATAAACCGTACTCCACAGATTAGTGCCAAGCTCGCCGTTTGCGATTCTGCGTGCCATGTTCCAGTAATCCGCACTGCTCCAGAAATATATATTACGGCATGAGCTTACGTATATCACGGCAAGAAGATTCAGAATAACGGCAATTATCAGGAATACAATCAGATTTTTCTGCCAAGGTTTTAGCTCTTTTGATTCGTCGTCAAGTTCATCGGTATCATCAAATATTGCTTTGTATTTCATTTTAACACATCCTTTCTGTAGTTTAGTCAAGTAATGCAAGAATTTCTTCGTTTGATAATGAGAAGAAATTCTCGTTGTTCGGGGAGATTATATCGTTTGCAAGAGAACGCTTTGTCTCCTGAAGCTTTAGGATTTTCTCCTCTATCGTTCCCTTTGCGGCAAGGCGTATAACCTGAACGTCACGAGTCTGACCTATTCGGTATGCTCTGTCCGATGCCTGGTCTGTAACTGCAGGGTTCCACCACGGGTCGTAATGTATTACCATATCAGCTCCGACAAGATTCAGACCTGTTCCTCCTGCACGAAGTGAAATTAAAAATATATCACGCTCGCCACCGTTAAAGCGGTCTGCCATTTCAGAACGCTCATAGGACGGAGTTTTTCCGTCAAGATAGAAACAGCGTATATTCTTTTTACCAAGCTCGCTTCGGATGATTTCAAGCATTGAGGTATACTGCGAAAAGATGAGCAGTCTGTGTCCTGAATCAACGGCATTTTCCGCAAGCTCAATAAGAAGCTTTAGCTTACCGCTGTCAAAGGTATAATTTTCGTCAAACAGTGACGGGTGACAGCATATTTGACGTAAACGCATAAGCAATGTTAAAATCTGCATCTTGCCGTTCTTTTCATTTAAAAGTGCAATAGCTCTGTTTTTGGCAAGTGCAAGATATGATGAATACATTTTCCGCTGTTCGCCTGTAAGGTCAGCGTATACGGTGTATTCCATCTTTTCGGGAAGCTCCGCAAGAACCTCTGCCTTCATTCGTCGTAATATAAACGGTTTTATTTTGGCTCTTAAATCCCTGCTTTTTTGTGCGTTACCTTCCTTTGATACAGGAATTTCATAAACATTGCGGAATGTACGCAAATCGTAGAGGTATCCGTTTATTATAAAATCAAAAATTGACCATAATTCCGACAGCGAGTTTTCGATTGGTGTTCCCGTAAGTGCAAACCGTCTTGATGCCTTTATTCGTTTTACGCTTCTTGCGTTTGCGGTTTTTGGGTTCTTTATATACTGTGCTTCATCTATGATACAGTATGAAAAATCAATTTTGCTGTAAAGTGAAATATCACGGCGAAGTATCGGATATGAGGTTATGATTAAATCATATTCATCTATTTTTTCAATAAGCCTTTCTCGCTCTTCTCTGTTTCCGTCTATAATCAGAACCTTTAAATCAGGAGTAAAACGACAGCTTTCATTATACCAGTTATAAGTAAGAGCGCTCGGTGCAACAACAAGTGCGGGAGCTTTTGGACGTTCGCCGTCAATAAACGCAAGTATTTGAAGAGTTTTACCGAGACCCATATCATCGGCAAGGATTCCGCCGAAGCCAAGCTCGGAAAGCTGTTTTATCCATTTTATTCCGTCTTTTTGATAAAATCTTAATACATCGTTAAGATGAGTCGGAATAACAGGCTCGATTTTTTTGATTTCTTCTATATAATTTAAAAAGCTTTTTTCCTTTTTCACTCCGTCAAGTGCATTCAGGTATAGCGAATGATATTTTGGCAATGCTTTTCTTCCGTTTTTTAAATCTGACGGTGAAAACTCAAGCTGTTCAAGTAAATCAAATATATATTTTTTGTCGTTATCGTCAAGGCTGATAAACGAACCGTCAGAACGGCGGTAAAATTTTTCACGTAGCTTTACGGAAGCAAGAATACCGTAGATTTCATCAATGGATAAATCCGTATTAAAGTCTGCTTCAAGCAGGTCAATATCCTCGCTGTAGCTTATTCTTGCGGAAATATTTATAGTATCTGAAATTTCAAGTGCTTTGAATGCATCAGAAAATACCGTTTCGGCAAGCTGAGCAAGCAAAGGAAGCGAATATTTTAAAAAGCTGAACAGCTTTTCGTCATCATTAAGCAAAAAGCTTCCGTTATTTAGAGTAAAATCACTTAAATATGAAAGTATTTCGTTTTCAGCATTTTTATCACGTACTATTATTTTGCTGTCAGAAGCATCCTCCTCCATGCCGATACGAACGGAAACTGTTCCGTAATGGGCAATAACTGTTACTGCTATACCGTTATTTGCGGCATCAAAGTATGCAGTGAATGACGGACGTTCGTTTACGATAAGGTCGTCTATTCCCTGACTTACAACTCCGTGTCTGCCTTTAAGCTCCGGCAGAATATGTGCCGCAAACAGCATCGTATTTTCGCCCTTGAATGAAATCTGAGTCCTTCCGCCGTTATCAAGAGCCGAATATATAGGCATAAAATACGAGCGGAAATCCTCACTTGTTTTATAAATTATATTGTCGTGAAGAAAGTATTCGCCGTCACGAGTAAGAGCAAAGCCCTTATCGCTTACTGAAAGTGTAATTTCGTTTGATACTGCACGTATGTCTGTTATTATATCAGGGTCATCATCGGAAAAACGGATATCTGAAAGCTTCATGCCGTTAAAAACCATCGAAAAGCTTACCTTCGGCAAAAGCGGAAGTATACGCTTCATTGTGGTCTGACCAAAGCTCGTCTGATATGCTGTTTTAGTATAAAACGGGCTTTCGCCTGATTTATTTTCATATGCTTCACTGAGGATATCAAGCATTTCACGCTCAGATGGTGTGAAGCTTGATTTTACAGGGTTGTAGCCGACTGCCTTTGAAAGCCTGAACGGCTTGCCCTGCGAATACATATCAAGAAAATTTTCTATGCCGTGTATATCAACGCCGTCAAGCTCTGCAGACATTGAAAAAGACAGAGCTGAGCGGTTATTTATATGCAGAATAAAATGTATTCCGAGTGGTTGCTTTTCTTCCTTCTGCTCAATATAGCTACGGCAAAGCTCTGATGCAAGCTTGTCGTTCTCATCACGAAAAACACCGCCCTCCTCCTGCTCGGTCATACGCTGGCGAAGCGTTGCCACAATATGCTTGCAGGTGGTGTGCATGGTTTCATAATACGGACAGGTGCAGAAGGTATCCTCAATGCCGTTGTTGTTAAATTTTATGGATACATTATACAAATTTTCTCCGTCAACAACCGCTGTTATTAAATCGTCCGAGCGTTTTTGAAGATGTACACGTCCTTCCTTGAAATACTCCATTCCACGCTTATAAATCGTAGCGGAGCAGGAGCGTTTTATCATGTTGTCAGTAATTTTCATAGGATACCTCCTTTCTGTTAAGGCTTGTTAATTTTCCGCATCTTACCAACAAAGCCCACATGGCGGTACCTTACGTACAGCTCCTGCGTGCTTTATTGGCAACCTACGAAAAATTTCCGTCGTCTATTACATATTAGTTATTTTGTATTAAAAATCTTTATCATATTATTATAACATATAAAAAGAGATTTTACAATATATATGATTAAAATTTTCTTTTAATTTCTTTAACCAATCCGAACACACGGACTTTGAGAACGTCCTCGCCATCAAAGCGGCGGACGGGGTACATCGGATTTACCGAGTGAAGCTCAATAAAATCTTCTCCGTAAACTATCTTTTTTATAACTCCGTCTTCGTCATCAATAGTAACAACAGCGTAGCTTCCGCTGTCAACTGACGGTTGACAACGAACAAGCACAAGGTCACCCTCTATAAAAATAGGGTACATACTGTCGCCCTGAACCTCAAGATAAACATATTGCTCTCCTGAAGTAAGCGAGGAAGCCTGAACAGACTCATAACCTATAGCACTGTTATTTATGCTGTCGGCATGGCATCCCGTTCCTGCCGAAACCTTTGCGAGTACGGGTATTGTAACAAAATCATCCGTTACGGGAACAGCATTTGAAGGGAATGAGTTTTCTTCCCAACCTAAAATATATTCGGGAGTAGTATCCAACAGCTTTGCAAGCTTGATTAGATTTTCGCGCTTAATATTTTTTACTGTTCCTTTTTCGTATTTCTGAATAGCTGCCTTTTTTATTCCGAGGGCATTACCCACATCCTCCTGTGTCAGCTTCATTTGTTTTCTTAGGGCTTTTATTCTTTCACCCGGGGTCATTTCAAATCATCCTTTCTATGATTTTTGTAAAATGTATCTTAATTTTACTACAAAAACCGACAAATGTCAAGGGATTTTTGATAAAAATATCTTAAAAATATATTTTCATATTGACAAACGAACAAATGTGTGGTATAATATGGTCATAAATTAAGCGGATCACCGCATATAGTTGGCGGTGATATAATTTTTAAAACAAAAGTATCTTTTTAAGATAGAAAGGAGATAAAATACATATGATATATGCAAACAATGATCCTAAAGCGATACTTGCAATGGAAAAAGCAAGAATGGGTGATGATTATTACGGCGATATTTACGATGAGGATATAAATGAGTGCCCTGTATGCGGAGCGTTATATCCAAATTATTTTTATATGAACGATGACGAAATTTGCGTCGGATGTGAGATGTGTGTTACAAAGGTTATGGAATTATAAACAATAATTTAAAGGAGAAAATATGAGAAGTGTAAATTCAAACAAAATAAAGAGAATTTTTTCGGAATTTGTTCTTAATGAAGAAAACAGCTTTAACGACAGGTTAAAGGCGGCGGAATTCCTGATGAAATACTTTTTTATAAAAAATGAATCAGAGGAAGGAGGCAGAGTTACGATTATTGACGACATTGGAAAATAGGCTTTCGGAGCTTATCGCACCGTCGTTCTATGAGGTACATTCGGACATTCGTGAATTTGGGCATACGCACTACTTTTTAAAGGGAGGCAGAGGGTCTGCGAAATCATCATTTGTGAGCTTGGAGATAATCCTCGGAATGATGAAAAATCCGCAGATGAACTGCGTTGCACTGAGGAAGGTTGCGGCGTATCTTAAAGACAGCGTGTTTACTCAGCTTAAATGGGCTATTGATATGCTTGGTGTTTCAGGTGAGTGGGAAGAAAAGCTCAGTCCTCTTGAATTGATTTACACTAAAACGGGACAGCGTATTCTTTTCAGAGGTGCAGACGACCCGAAGAAAATCAAGTCTATCAAGGTATCGAACGGTTACATAGGCTACGTATGGTATGAGGAGGCTGACCAGTTTTCCGGCATGGCGGAAATCAGAAGCATAAATCAGTCGCTGTTGAGGGGCGGTGACAGATACATTGTTTTCTATTCGTACAATCCGCCGATGAGTATAAAGAACTGGATAAACCGTGAGGTGTGTGAGCCGATTGAGGGACGGCTTGTACACAGCAGTTCATATCTTGGCGTACCGAGGGAATGGCTGGGCGAGCAATTTATAGCAGAAGCAGAGCATATGAAAAAAAGACGCGAAAGAATTTACAGGCATGAGTATCTCGGCGAGGCTGTGGGTACGGGCGGCGAGGTATTTGATAATCTTGAAGTGCGTGAAATAAGCGAGCAGGAGCGTTCCTGCTTTGACAGAATAAGGGCAGGCGTGGACTTCGGGTATGCGGCAGACCCGTTTGTGTATATTGTGTGTGTAGTAAGCAAGAGGCGGTTATATATTATTGATGAAATTTTTGCGGTCGGTCTGTCAGATGAAGCGGCGGCTGAGCGTATAAAAGCAAAGGGATATAACACTCTTATCACGTGCGACAGTGCAGAGCCTAAAAGCATACAGCGGCTCAGGGAATTGGGGCTAAGAGCGGTCGGAGCAAGGAAAGGCCCTGACAGCATAAACTACGGAATTAAGTTTTTGCAGAGCCTTGACGAAATTATAATCGACCCCGTTAAATGTCCGAATGCATCAAGGGAATTTTCGGGCTATGAGCTTGAGCGTGACCTTTACGGAGGGTTCAGAGCAGAGTTCCCGGATAAGGACAACCATACAATAGACGCAGTAAGATATGCTCTTGAAAGCTGCAACAAAAAAGCAAAAATCATAGAAAGGAATATGATAACATGATTATTGATGAACAATGCATCAAAGACGGTATAACTTCCGAAATGCTCTATAAGCTGATTTCAAGACATCAGGGGATGTGTTCAAGATATTCTCAGTTGAAGGATTATTATCTTGGAAATCATGCGATAAAGGGCAGAAGCAAGCGAAGCTCCGGAACGGTAAACAACAGAATTGTCTGCAATCATGCAAAATATATTGTGGACATGGCAAAGAGCTTTCTTGTCGGAAATCCCGTTACATATGCGTGCAGTGACGGCTACGACATTGAAGCTGTAAAAAACTGCTATGCAGAGCAGGATATTGCGCATCTTGACAGCGGTCTGGAGCGTGATATGGGAATATACGGCAGAGCTTATGAGCTGTTGTATATTGATGAGAAATCACAGCCGAGAAGTGTGCTTTTGTCACCGATGAATACGTTTGTGGTATACGGTTCGGGTGTAGATGAAAAGCCCTTGTTCGGTGTGCATTATTACAGGAGATTTGACATTGACGGAAATCCGATAGGTGTAAGCTGTATCGCCTGTGACGAAACGGCGTGTTATATCTACGGAAGTGATGTTGACAGCTTCACACATATGGAGCTGAGAGAAGTAAATCTCCATTATTTCAACGAGGTACCGGTAATTGAGTACCGTAACAATGAGGACGCTCAGGGTGATTTTGAGCAGTTAATCCCAATGATTGACGCATACAATCTGCTTTGCTCCGACCGAATAAATGATAAAGAGCAGTTTGTAGAAGCGTTTTTGTTCCTGTCGGGAATTGAGCTTGATTCCGAGCAGGCACAAAAGCTGAAGGAGGAGCGTATCCTCATGGGCTACGAGGGCAGTGATGCCAGATACCTTTCAAAGGTAATGACGGAGGCAGACATTGAGGTGCTGAGAGATTCTATAAAACAGGATATTCACAGATTCTCAATGGTTCCTGATTTATCAGATGAAAGCTTCGGCAACAATCTGTCGGGTGTAGCAATAAAATACAAATTGATGGGTCTTGAACAGCACGTAAGGAACAAGGAGCGTCTGTTTACAAAAGGATTGAAGCAGAGGTTCCATATGTATAACAACTACCTTTCCCTCAAGGGCAGTATGCAGTTTGTTCCGCTTCATCGTGTAGACGTGGTATTCAACAGAAATCTACCCGTTAATGAGCTGGAGATTTCCCAAATGGTTAATAATCTCCGCGGACTTGCGACAAATGAGACTCTTCTGGCACAGCTATCCTTTGTGTCTGACCCGAAGGAGGAAGCGGATTTGTCGCTAAAAGAAAGAAAAACTATAAAGGAGGTTTTGCAGAATGCAAATCAACAAGAAAAAGGAGCTTGAGGAAAAGCAGAGCTACTCAAAGGAACAGCTTGAAAAGGAAATTGAAAAGGCTGTATCCGAAAAAAAGAGCGAGTGGGAAAAAGGTCTTGAAGAGCGTCTTAGTGCGGAGCGTGACGAAGCGGCAAGACTTGCAACCATGAGTGCTGATGAAAGAAGCCGTGAGGAGTTTGACAAAAAGCAGAAGGCTTTTGACGAGGAACGCAGTCAGTACATGAACGAGCGTATGGAATTTGAAGCGGCAAAGGCTTTATCAAATGCAGGTCTACCGATTTCCTTTGCAAAGATTTTAAAGGGTAAGGATACGGAAACGACAGCGGAAAACATCAGTCTTTTTAAGGAAGAATTTTTAAAGGCGGTAGAGGAAGAGGTTTCAGACCGCTTGAAGGGTGTAACACCAAGAACCGGAACAGTTCCGGCAGCAGACCCGTTTTTGAATGGGCTAAATAAATAAGAAAGAAGGTTTTAAAATGGCAATTAATTATGCGAGCAAATATGCTCAGAAAATTGATGAAAAATTCTCAAAGGAGGCTCTTACAGAGCAGGCAGTAAACAAGGACTATGATTTTGTAGGTGTAAAGACGGTTAATGTATATTCAATCCCGACAGCACCGATGAACGATTATTCAAGAACAGGTGAAAACCGTTACGGCACGCCTGAGGAATTGCAGAATACCGTTCAGGAAATGACACTTTCAATGGACAGAAGCTTTACCTTCTCCATTGACCGTGGAAATCACGATGATACACAGATGTCATCAGCGGCAGGTGCGGCACTTCAGAGACAGCTTCGTGAGGTGGTTATCCCTGAAATTGACAAGTACCGTCTTGCGGCAATGGCGAAAGCAGCAACTGAAACAGGAGAAATCACAAGCGAAAATGCTTACGATGCTTTCCTTGACGGTGCTTCGGCAATGATAAATGCAATGGTTCCGACAGAGGAGTGTATTGCATTCGTATCAAGCAATTTCTACAAGTGTATAAAGACTGATTCTTCATTTGTAAGAAACGGCGATGCTTCACAGAATATGCTGGTTAAAGGTCAGGTGGGTATGATTGACGGAATCAGAATTGTAGCTGTTCCTGACTGTTTGATGCCTGAAAACGTAAACTTTATAATTGCGGCAAAGAGTGCAACAGTTTCACCTGTTAAGCTTTCGGAATATAAAATCCATGATAATCCTCCCGGCATTAACGGATGGCTTGTTGAAGGACGTGTATATTACGATGCGTTTATTCTTAACAATAAAAAGCCAGGCATCTATGTTCACGCTGCTGCCTGAGGAATAATTTAAGGAGGGGACACTAATGGAAAATAAACAGATATTAAGGGACACTAAAACGCTTCTTGGGATAGACGATTATTCAAAAGACGAAATTCTTTCGATTATAGTGGATGATTGCGTGAATGCAGTTCTTGCATATTGCCGTATTGATGTTCTTCCGAATCAGCTTACGGGACTTGTTGCACAGATTTCGGCAAAGAAATACAGAACTGAATATCTTTCAGGAGAAGCAGGGGTTGTTTCCTCAGTTACCGAGGGTGACAGACGAATTGATTTTAGTGTCCCTGAACAAAACGGAATTACAGAGGATTATGCCGAAAGACTAAAACCGTTTATGAATATAAAAGGCAAAGTGCCGTCGGAGGTTATAAAATGATGAAATATTTTCACGATACAGAGGTTCGGATTGAGAGTGTTAAGAATGCAGGAAGCTACTCAAAGGATACGGAATATACTCCTGTATGTACTGTTATGGCTGATGTTCAGCCGTACAGAACCGACGGTACTCAAGCGGAATACGGGATTTTTAAGAATGTCCGTCTTGTAATGTACTGTGATGACAGCGGGATTCAGACCGGAATGAGAGCTGTAATCAACGGACAGAGATACATAATTGCCGGTGTTGAAAATCGCCGTCTCGGAATGAAAATATATTTAAAGGAGGAGGTCTTATGAATATAAGTATATCGGTAAATTCAAATGCAGGCGATATAAATTCGCTTGTACAGAAGATAACAGACAGACTTCCTCAGGCTTTGATGATGGGAGCAGAGGCTGTTGCAGATACTGCAAGAGGAATGTGTCCTGTTGACACGGGGACACTAAAAGGCTCTATAGGAGTTTCGGGTGGCGGAAGCAGTGCAGAGGTTTTTGCAGGAGCTGATTATGCGGTTCATGTAGAATTCGGAACATATAAAATGGCCGCACAGCCGTTTCTTGCTCCGGCGCTTACTTCGACGGACGTAATTTCGGCAATAAGCGGAGGTCTTGGTATATGATAAATAAAGAAGTTGAGGAAATACTCGGAGGTCTCGGAGTGCGTGCGGTATATTCCTCGCCTGCACAATGCGGTGAGCTGCCTTGCATAAGCTACTATATGCTTACGGAAAAGGGGAGCTTTGCCTGTGACAATGAAGAGGTCATGACTGATGCATATGTTCAAATTGACATCTGGGCAGATGAGGGCTATAAATGCGGAAGCATTGCGATGGAAGTAACTTCTGCAATGCGTGAGCATGGCTACAGGCGTGAGCTTTCAATGGACATTCCCAAAGGCGAGGACGGAGTATATCACAGAACAATGAGATTTATTAAAAGCTATATGAATTAAGAAAGGATTGATTTTATGAACAGAAAACCATTACCAACAATAGGTGTGGACAAGTACACATTTTTTAAGGTTGAATCAGATACAGCAGAGGGTGTAACCTACGGTGCACCGATAAGCCTGAAGGGCGTTGTGGAGATTTCACCTACAGACGCCGGCGGTTCAGATGTTTTTGATGCTGATAACGGTGCATATGAAGCAGCAAGCTACATAGAAAAAATAGGTCATGAGATTACAAATGCCGATATTCCGCCTGAGGTGGACGCTATGTGGAGAGGTATTGAACCAAAGGACGGAGTTGTAGAGGTCGGTAACGATACAAAGACCGTTTACTTCGGTGTTGCATGGAGAATCCTGAAGTCAGACGGTACATACCGTTATGTAAGATACTACAAGGGTGCATATGCGTTTGCTTCAAATGTCGGAGGTAAAACAAAGCCGTCATCAGGTTCACCTGAAAAGCAGACTGCAAAGGCAAGCTACAGTGCGCTTCAGCGTGATTTTGACAATATGTACTACGGATATTTTGATGAAGCAGATTTGCCTGAGGGTGTTACAAAGGAAGTATTTGAGGAAAACTGGTTCTCGGATCTTATGTATTATCCGACAGCGGCGTAAATAAAACGGAAAGGAGCTTAAAATATGCAGCATACACTTACTTTTACACATAATAAAAAGAAATATGTTTCTAAGTCTTTTGACTTTGAAACGATGTGTCTCCTGAATGATGCACATAATAATGGGGACACTAAAGGACCTTTGAGCATATGCCGTGAAGGTGTTGATTATATGTTTGAGGGAACAGAAGCGACTCAGGATATTATTGACGCTCTTGATGTGAGTGAAAGAAGCCGTCTGTGCTTAGAGCTTTGGGGATTTTATGCAGCGGCAATATCCTCAAAAAAAGCAAAGGGCATGGCGGAGGAGGCAGTCTGAGGGAGCTTTATATAATGCTTTTCAGGCTGTGGGGGATTCTGCCTGATGAGGCAGGAAAACAAAATCCGTTTATGCTGTTTAAGCTGCTTGACGGTCTGGAGGGGACGGAGGAGCCGTCCTCTTCTGATATTGAAATGAATGAACATTTAAGAATGTTTTACGGTCAATAGAGAAAGGAGAGGCTATGAGCGAAATAGGAAATATTTCCGTCAGCATAAACGGTGACGCATCGGGACTGCTTAGTGCGGCATCGTCTGCACAGGCGGCGATTACGACTTTAAATACTGCAATAAACGGACTAAAAAGCAATAATGTTTCTATTGCAATAAACGCAGTTGATAACGCTACGGCTGTGGTTGATTCTGCATCGGGAAAAGTAAATGCCTTTGGCAAGCTGAATCCCGAAGCAGTGATTTCTGCACTTGATAATACTGCGGCAGGAGTTGCATCGGCAAAGGCGGCAATTAACAGCATAAAGGATAAGGTTGTAACCGTAACGGTGCGTGTTAACAAACAGGAGACCGGCAGCTATGCAAAGGGAACTATGTCTGCTCCTGAAGGGCTGGCGAGAATTAACGATGAAAAGGGTGTCAGTGACCCACGAGAGCTTGTGTATCACAGAGGCAATTACTATCTGTTTGAGGGTAGAGACGTGCTTGTTCCTCTTGACAGAGGAGATAAGGTTTATACGGCTTCGCAGACGAAAAACATCATGAATATGAACGGTATACCGTCGTATGCTTCTGGTAAAGACAATGAAATGTTTGAGTTTGACAAGAAAATGTTTAATTACAGAGCAAAGACCTCGAATATGCCGATTACAGAGCAGATTGAATGGTGGCAGTCGGCACTAAAATCGTATGCGTATGACATGGAAGCACTTATGGAGTGCAGTGAGGAAATTTTTGAGCTTACGCAGGATATGGTTGAGGAGCTTAATAAGGAATCAAAGGCTTATGTTATTGAACGCAGTCAGTTAAACGACTGGAGTAAATTCGGGGACACTGATTTAGATGCATTTTCAAGAATCAGGGACAGGAATTTTGAATATTTAAAGCAGGGAGTAATTACATGGAAGGATTATTGCGAAACTCTTGACGACATAGGCTCTGAAATGTATGAGGAAAGAATCAAGCATTCGGAAAACTGGCTTGAGCAGGAATACAAGTACAATGACATGGCGATTGAGGATTATATTGCGGGGCTTGACAGAATGGCGGCATATACTCAGGAGTTTTATAATAACGGACTCATCGGAGATGTTGATTATTTTTACGGTATGCAGGATATTTCCAATAAAAAAGCAGATATGCGGCAGAAAGCCAATGATGAGGAGTATGAAGCATGGAGAAAAAGTGCTGACGGGTATTTAAAACAACGCGAGGTTTACGGTGACTGGAAGGAGTATGGCGACAGTCTGATTGATTACTATAACCGATGTATAGAACGTCACAATGAATTTTTTGCGGCAGGCAAAATTGATTGGGAAATATACAATGATGAAATAATCAATTATAAAATGGAAATATACAAGGCGGAAAAAGCAGAAGCTGAGCAGACGTATAAAACACTTCTGAATTATGCAAAGGAATATACCTCAAATATTAAAGCTGCATTAAAAACACAGAAGGATGATTTGAATTACAGGCTTAAATCAGAAGAGCTTGATGAGGAGCTTATTGATGCGGCAAGAACAAGGTCAATATATAAAGGTGCGGTTACTCAAAAGGGTAAGGATGTTTATGATGAAGCAGAGGACAAAATCAATGAAATAGGTCGTGACCGTGCTAAGCTTGAGCTTGAAAGAAGTCAATCTCAAACGCTTGCAGAGCTTGAAAAACAATACAAGGAATTTGAAAGCAGTAAGAGCGTTACTATAGATAAAATCATGAACGGAACGCTTGATGTAAGCAGTATTTTATCTACAGTTGAAAGTGAATTTGCGTTGGGACAGGCTAATATATGCTCGCTTTTGAATGAGCTTATAGGTGCTGTAAAGAGCAGTGGCGGAGGTACTGTATACGGCGGAACGACATATAATATTACAGGGGCTGACGCTTCGCTTATGGGGCCGTTTTTACAAAAAAGCACGTTGGCTTTTGCCGGCAGATGAGGAGGGACACTAAATGAGAAATGGATTTACATTTAAAAAGAGACACTCCTCGGAGTTCGGTGTGGTTGTCAAGACAAAATCACGTCCGATGCTGCCGGGGGTAAAAGGATATTTATATGAAACTCCGTCAATGGACGGAAGCTATGATTTTACCGCCTCAAACAGTGATGGGCGTGAGCATTATAATGACAGACTGATTGAAATCGCAATTCAGTATGCGGCAGATAACCTTGAGGAATTAGAGCAGAAAACAGCAAGGCTTGCAGTATGGCTGTGCGGTGGTGGAGATTTAATATTTGACAGTGCAAACGGTGTAAAATGGACAGGCAGATTTATTTCTGAGGTGTCATTTGCCCCTGAACACAGAGGAAAATCCGCAATAGCGGCAGCTATATTCAGGGCAAGACCTTGCGGCACAGCGACATTCAACACCAACGACGGAATACATCTGAGTGATGCAATATCGCTTGATTCAGACATTCCGCTTGATTTTACGGAGTATTTTGTAAAACAACTTTCGTATGGGGAAAACACAGTACAGTTTGTGAATATG
>JAZSPM010000211.1:0-2280 GCA_045537455.1 Candidatus Ornithomonoglobus sp.
TTCAAAGGCAAAAATCAGAGCCGCACCCACAAAAACCAAAATCAAGGTTACAGTGATGGCGATTTTACTGTGTAGGGTAAGATCTCTGAAAAATTTTACTTTCTTCTTTCGTGCTTGTTTTAGTAGCCGAAGTATATCCCACCAAACAATATAACCGATACCGCCCAAGATAATCAGAGCACACGTAACAATATTGATAACGGGATTAAGTGCATAATCGCAAAGACTGTTTTCGGCAATGATATCAATACCGGCATTGCAAAAGGCGGAAACGGAAGTAAACACCGATATCCATATTCCTTTTGTGCCAAATTGAGGTATAAAAACCATCATATAAAGCAGAGCACCGATACCTTCTATTATAAGCGTTCCTGCCACAACCTTTTTTACAAAACGAATAAGCCCTGAAAGAGAATTGAGATTAAATGCATCTTGTAAGAGCAGTCTGTCACCGATACCCATTTTCTTGTGCAGAAGTATCATCAGTCCTGACATAATGGTTATAACACCCAGACCGCCGATTTGAATCAGTATCAAAATAACAGCCTGTCCGAAAACACTCCAAGAGGAAACGGTCGGTGTTACCACCAAACCCGTAACACAGGCGGAGGTCGTTGCAGTGAAAAGCGCATCCAGGAAAGGTTTTGCCTTTCCATCAGCTGAACTTATGGGAAACGACAGCAATAATGCACCTATCAATATTGCTATTAAAAAGCTTAATAATATAATATGTGTTGTAGATGCTCTAATCCGTTGTTTTCTCATATTATCCTAAAGCTACCATGCTGAAAACGAGTGCAAATAACGCAACTGTTTCACAAAGACCGACAACGGTGATATACTGTGAAAATCCTTTTCCAGTTTCAGCTAAAGCATCTGCACCTGCAGCACCCGCTTTGCCCTGAAAAACAGCTGAAAATGCCATTGCTACACCGGACGCAATTCCGAGTCCAAGCAAAAATGCCGGATCAGCAGAGGATGCTTTCATCTGCTGCATCAAAAGAAAACCGTAAATTGTCTGTGTAAGCGGAGCACCTGCAAATACAGTAAGAATAAAAGGTGCCGCTTTATTGCTCATATAACACTTTTTCCATGCTCCGATGGACGCCTGACCTGCAATTCCGATACCGATCGCTGAGCCGATTGCGGCAATACCCATTGCTAATGCTGTTCCTAATAATCCTAAATTCATAATATTTCTCCTTTTAATCAATTTGTTCTTTAAATGGTTTAAACTTATGCCCACTCCACGACATATCTAAATGTGAGGAGAACTCCAAGGTGTTAAGTCTGATTCCGTGAACAATAACCGACAGAATATTCAAAATCATATTCAGACCGTGACCAAACACCAACAGAATAATGGCAAGTATCATAAACATAAAATTTCCTAAAAGCGGTCCTGCCAATTCATTTACTGTGGCAGAAATCGCAGCTCCTGCAAGACCGACAGCCCAAAGTCGTATATACGAAACGATATCCGAAAACACATTAACCACACCAAGAAGTACCGAAACAATGTTCGTTAGGCTTGAAAGTATGGATTTTATGATGCTTCCTTCATAGTTTGAAAACACGAAACTTATGACAAATCCTACAGCGATTAGTACAATAGCTGCAGTTCCTATTGGAATGCCACCGATTACAAGTCCGAAGCTGAATACCTCAGCATTTACAACAAGGCTGAGCACCAAATAATAGATACCTAAAAGCTGTAATATCGAACCGATATCGCCAAGCATTTTAACTGAACCTTTATTTCTTATTGCACCTTTTATATGAGCCACAGTTAATTGTATCAATGCCAGTGAGAAACAGAAAATCTGCAAATTTTGTGCGGTGGTAAGTCCTGCCGTACCATTTGTCCAAAATGGATGCCATATTTTATCAGCATAAACATTTGAAATTACAGGTACAGATAAACTCTTCAGCCATTCGGGTAACTGCTCCGGTGAAAGACCAAACCAAGTACAGGTAAGCGTTCCCCACAGAACAGTTGAGAGACCGAATAGTCCCACAAGCAAAAACATGGGCGAAATCTGCTTTTTAGCAATAAGCGATTTAATAATCGGGATTGCCGCAACAGCACAGATAAGCAGTCCGTATCCGCCATCACCGAAAATAATTCCAAAAAATATCAGTATAAAAGCTAAAAACCAACCCGAAATGTCATACTCAAAATATCCGGGAACAGTTCCCAAAAAGTCGGTTAAAGGATAAATCAGACTCACAAATTTATTGTTTCTGAGCTTTGTGGGAACATTATCCTCTGTGCTTGGT
>JAZSPM010000177.1:0-2216 GCA_045537455.1 Candidatus Ornithomonoglobus sp.
GGAAGCGGATTCTGAAGCCCGTCATATATTTGACCAAGCAACCCGGGACCAAGCTCTGCGGACAGCATATCACCTGTGAACTCTACTGTATCTCCGCATTTAATACCGTCAGTCATTTCATAAACCTGCACCTGAGCAACATTGCCTCTTATACGAATTATTTCACTCTTTAGGGCTGTATTGCCCACTTTTACAAAGCATATCTCATTCATAGAAACATTGCCATCAAACTCAACTGACACCAAGTTTCCGTTTATGCTTACTACCTTTCCTTTATTTTCGGTCATTGTTCTGCCTCCAAATTATCTCCTTTTATAATGGAGTTATATATATTTCTGTATGCTTTTTCCCCCGTCTCTGTATCAAACTGTCTTATGCGGAGAAGCAATTTTAATTTAAGTCCGTAATAGAAAATATACTCATCAGAAAAAGCATCCATAGGTCTGAGTGTTTCCAACATTTCTAAACGATAACTATTGAGATATTTTTCCGCTTCCATCGGGTTTTCTTTTTCTATTGCCGTATTAGCAACTTTGATGTATTCCACAGGTAAAATCCTGTTTTCTGTATCGAAAACTTTATTCATTTTTTCTGCCCGAACCTTGCCGAGAGCAAATCGAAGATTTATCTCACATTCGTTCCATGCATCAATCAAAGATGAACCCAATCTTTCTGCATTTTTTGGGGGAGATAAGCTAATCTTCTTTATAGCTTCTTGAGATTTTTTTCCTAAGAAGCGTTCGCAAAGTTCATTGAAGCGTTCTTCGGTAATCGGAAGCGGAACATTCTCACTTACTCCATCCAAAGACGGCAATTGTGAAATCAAATAATATTCAGCCATAATTTATTCCTTCGCCTCTTTCAAAAGTTCAGTAACCTTTGGACTGAGATAATTCGAAAGCATGTCCACTACAGCCTCTGCAGAATAATCATAATAAGCAGTGCCGTTATTCACAGCAATGCGAAAACCGCCATCAAAATTATCATTGGCTTTCAAGGTAATACCATTTAGCATTTTTTCTTTAAGGGACACAAGAATGTTATCTTCAAATCTATTAATGTCTTGACTGTTCATTATCACAGTAATATCTTCTGCATCCGGCTTGTTCGCCCAACACTCAATAATATTGATAATTAGCCCTGCTAGTTCATCTGATGAATATATGGTGTTAACATTTCCACTAATAATTGTTTTAAGCTCTCTTGTCACACTTTCTCTGAAAGATATTAACAGATTGCGACCTGCTTGACGAATTGCATCCTCGCTAGATTTTGTCATTCGCTCAGTTTCTGCTCTTGCATCAGCCATAATTTTATCTGCCTGTGCCTGTGCTTCGGCAATAATCTTTTCGGCGTCTGCCTTTGCTGCATCGACTATGTCCTTGGCCTCTGTCTCAGCAACCGCAACACCATCCTTTTTGATCTGTTCAATTAACTCTTGGAGTTGTACTTCCATAATGTAATCTCCTTTTCACATTTAATCATGATTTTGTAGAAAAAGCAAAAGGGAACCAACGTCCTCTGCAGTCAGCTGGTTCCCATAATTATCATTATATTTATTTTGGATAATTATATCATGATTTTAATTTTTTGTCAAGATATTTTGGACTATTATACAATAGTGCCTTTTTCCTCGTTAAGTTCAAAGATACTGCCGTAGCACGAGGACTTAACAAAATATTTCTTTCCCCATTTGAATGTTGGCATAAAGAACATTTTATTTAACCTCTATCTGTACTGCCTTCATTGCGTCAAGAGCAGTATTATGGCTTTCAACACTTACACCTGCACAGCATTTGCTGTCAAGACTTCCTGTTATAAAATCCACTTGCATATCTACAACAATTAAGTATTTCATTGAGCTTTCTCCTTGTTACCTTATAATTTCTTTAAGTATCGGAACTATTGTATCCTCATTCACATCTGTTATTACATCATAGAGCTTATGTATTTCTTCTGTAACTGCACCTTGTCTTACCAAATCATTAATCAATGCAATTAACGTATCATAAAAGCCATCAAGGTTTATAACAACAATCGGCACATCAATTCTCTTCAAGTATTTCAAAGTCAGCACCTGAAAAATCTCACCCATAGTTCCTATCCCCCCGGGTGCGATAAAGAACACACCTGCATGCTTTTCCATAAGTGTCTTCCGCTCTGCCATTGTATCAACCATAACCTTATTATCGCAATCGAATATATCTTCAAACTCG
>JAZSPM010000130.1:0-3440 GCA_045537455.1 Candidatus Ornithomonoglobus sp.
AGGCTTTGGTATGTGTTTTGAGTACCAAAGGAATGGTAGCTATGAAGAATCTTTGTGAGATTATTCAGGGTCTGACAGGCATCAAACCAAGCGTCGGAACAGTCTCCAATATGCTTCATAGTGCAGCATCAATGGCTAAACCGATTGTGGATAGTTTTCAACAGAAATTACTGCAAGAACCTGTTGTGCATTGTGACGAAACAGGCTTGGATGTGAATGGTAAATTAAACTGGGTACATGTGATATGTACGCCCGGACTAACTTACTATGCACTATCAGAAAAGCGTGGACAGAAAGCGATGGATGAGATAGGTTTCCTTGCACAATATAAGGGCATTGTTGTGCATGATTTTTGGAATTCCTATTTTAAGGCAACGGAAGCCGAACACGCCATGTGTCGTTCCGCTGATTTTTATAATCAGAATCCGCAAATCAACTCACGAAAGTTTTATATGGATTGTCTGCAACAGAGATATGATTCCATTCTGGGAGAAGCGATTCAACAAAACCCGATTTCCAAACAAACCGGTAAGCGTGGCAAAAAGAAAAAAAGGGTAAGATACGTGCCCTGATTGACCGTCTTTTGACACGCAAGGGGGAAGTATGCCGTTTTGCCAATAATCCCATTGTACCTTTCACGAATAATCAGGCTGAACGTGATCTGCGTATAGTCAAAATGAAAAATAAGGTCATAGGTACTTTCCGCTCTGAACAGGGAGCAAAAGATTTTCTTACACTAAAATCGCTTACTTCCACCGCTACAAAAATGGGTATTACCACTTTAGATGCTTTGTTTTCTCTTTTTCTTGGGCAGTTTGCTTTGGGGACTGAATAGTTACTATACATCAATATTTACTAAAAATCAAGGTTAAAAAATAACTCCCAAAATTGTTTCAAATCGTCGTCACAAGCAGTTATCTTAAAGGCGAGGATGTTAGGAATGTGACGAAAAAACTACACAATGTATATTGCAACCCATGAAACCGTGAGAAAACGTGAGCGGAAATAGTAAGAGAAAGCCGTATCGGTGTGATACAGCTTGTACATAGTTACTTTAAGATTTTATTGAGAGTTGTTTCAACAGTCTGATAGAACTGTTCTTTTTCTATTAGTGTATGGGATGCGTAATCTTCGGGTTCGTCTGCATCGTATGCAATGGAGAATTCAGCTGATTCTATTTGTATATTTATGAAAAGCTGATTACATTCACCGTCAATCGCAATACACCTGTAGTCATCAAGCCAATCAATATGGTATTTCAATTTGCTGATGTGCATCTGTGTAAGTCTTGCATTCAATTCGTCATGCAAATAGTCATAAAGCAGATGATCAAACGGTGTAAACTGATTTTCTGGAATGCTGTCAAGGTAATGTGCAATTTTCTTTTTCTTGGTTTGAAACATGATCTACTCCCTTATTTTTTTCCAGAATAAATATTGATGCTGCAAAATCTCAAAGTGTTCACCTCTATATAAATGAAATAAGTCAGATGTTGCTTGTCATATTATACTACATCCCCGAAGAAAAAACAATCCCTTGAATGAAAATAATTCCGTGTATTATTTCATATTATCGTCACAAGGTATTATTTTGAGAATGGTATAATATGTATAATTCTAATGCAAGTTTACGTATATCTCGCCCACTTGTGCGAGATATACGCATTTTGTGGAGTTTTTATAATAAGAGAATCAAATCTTTTTATTATTATTCGGATAATGAAAACAAAGTCTGACAAAGCAGATTTTTTCTTTTGGTATATTAGTATTGCTAACAAATTTGATAAATTCTTTTTTGAAATATTGCTTTTTTATATGGAATATGTTATAATTTACTTAATATCAAATTATGCCAAAAGGAGAATGATATAAATGACTGAAAACAATACAACATTATGCAGTTCCGATAAACCTGCAATAGTAGACAAGCTTGGAACGGAAGAACAACAGAAAGGTCTTGTTGAATTTATGCGTCATTGCAGTACACCAATGACAATTGCAGTTCAGGGCGACTGGGGAACAGGTAAAACTTCAATGATGCAGCTTCTCGAAAAAAAGTTAAATGATGAAAACGGCAGTACACTCTGGTTTCCTACGTGGCAGTTTGCCGTGCTTGGAGAGCAGGACAGGCTTCTTATGGATTTATTGATGTTACTTTGCTGTAAATTAGAAGAAAAGTGTACACAAATGAAAGAAGAAGATAAAAAACTTTTCCATAAGGTTTTTCGTTTTATAAAGCGTGTTGGTCGTGCTTCTGCAATTGGCGGTCTTTATCTTGCAGCTGAAACTGGAAAAACATTAACTGGTATTGACTGTACAAATGTATTAGACAAGTCTATAGATGCATTAGAAGAACAGGATGAAGAAGAAAATAAATCTGATAATTTAAATGAAATAAATATCACATACGAAAGTTATGTAATGCAGGTTAGTAAACTTCATGAGGACTTAACAACGTTAATTGATGTTTACCTTGGAAAAGATAATACAAACCGTCTTTATGTTTTTATTGATGACCTTGATCGTCTTGAACCTGTTCGTGCTGTCGAATTACTGGAGGGAATCAAGAATTTTCTTGATATTCCCAGATGTGTATTTATGCTTGCTATTGATACAAAGGTTGTTATGGAGGGTTTAAAAGCAAAATACGGCGAGAATATGGATGAGGATAAACTGGTTCATTTCTTTGATAAGATTATTCAGATACCGTATAAGCTTCCTGTGCATAATTATAAACTGAAAGCATTTATGGAAGATGTACTTAAAGGGTATGATGAAAAAAACGTAGATAGATATATAAAATTTCTTGAAAGTGCTGATATTCGGAATCCTCGTACAATTAAACGTTGCGTTAGTTTCTGTCTGCTTCATAAATATATGGATGGTGAGAATGTATCAAATCAGAAAGATGATAATGTTAATTTACATCTTTTTGCAGTAAAAATGTTGGAGTTAGAGCATGAAGATGTATATATAGAACTACTTACTAATGTAAGGACATTAGGAGAGAATTATCATGATATTAAGACCGTAGTTTTTGAATTGAATGAAAAGTTAATCAACCGATACGAAAAAAGTCCCTTTGAAAAATCGAAAAAGAAATACGAACTTTACAATAGGGTTTTACAGTGTTTTGAAATAGATAAAAGCGAAGATTTAGATAGGATAGCGTTATTTGCTGAGTATGTTATTCGATCTGCACCTTTTGATGTTGCATTGACTGAATATATTGAAGGTGCTAAAAATATTTATAACCTTATTAATAAGATTATAAATGGAAAAAAATACAAAAATATTATTGGGCATCTCTAAAAACCCCTGTACAAAAACGAGGAAATATGATATAATATGGATATGAAAGTAAGACAGAAAAGCTTCTTTGATGAAGAAAATAGAATGGAAAAGATAAGTAAGATAGGCGATCCGTTAGAGATGCTGAAT
>JAZSPM010000047.1:0-12642 GCA_045537455.1 Candidatus Ornithomonoglobus sp.
AACGGATAAAAGCTACCCTGGGGATAACAGGCTGATCACTCCCAAGAGTTCACATCGACGGAGTGGTTTGGCACCTCGATGTCGGCTCATCGCATCCTGGGGCTGTAGCAGGTCCCAAGGGTTGGGCTGTTCGCCCATTAAAGCGGTACGCGAGCTGGGTTCAGAACGTCGTGAGACAGTTCGGTCCCTATCCGGCGCAGGCGTAGGATATCTGAGAGGAGCTGTCCTTAGTACGAGAGGACCGGGATGGACGGACCGCTGGTGTACCTGTTGGCTTGCCAGAGCCATGGCAGGGTAGCCAAGTCCGGACGGGATAAACGCTGAAGGCATCTAAGCGTGAAGCCCCCTTCAAGATAAGATTTCCCACAGCGTAGGCTGGTAAGGACCCATGAAGACTACATGGTTGATAGGCCGGAGGTGGAAGTGCAGTAATGTATGTAGCTGACCGGTACTAATAGTCCGAGGACTTGACCAAGATGTTTGCGAAGCAAACATCGACGTACACACGGAGCAGAGAAGCGACCACTTGCGAAGCAAGGGTTAGCGAAGCGAAGCGTAGGGTGTACTTGGCGGTAGCCAAGAGGCACTGGAAAGTGTGGAACGCCGAGAGAGAAGCGAAGCAAACAAGAAGTATGCACGCTACGCATACGAAGGTTCAAGGGACGTAAGAAATTAGAGAGAAAAGTCTGAGTTATGTTGTTTAGTTTTGAGGGTATGATAAATACTCTAAGAAAATCCGGTGACGATAGCAAGGGGGATCCACCTGTTCCCATGCCGAACACAGAAGTTAAGCCCCTTAACGTCGATGATACTTGGCGGGTGACTGCCTGGGAAAGTAGATAGTTGCCGGAACGGACACAAACCCAACCTCACAGTTGGGTTTGTGATATTCCGATTTTGGCCCGTTGGTCAAGAGGTTAAGACACGGCCCTTTCACGGCTGTAACGCGGGTTCGATTCCCGCACGGGTCACCAGAATTCTGACTACAGTAATTATGCTGTAGTCTTGAATTATTTGGGCCATTAGCTCAGTTGGTTAGAGCATCCGGCTCATAACCGGACGGTCCTAGGTTCGAGTCCTAGATGGCCCACCAAAAATCCTCATTCACATGAATGAGGATTTTTTGATTATTTATTTTTCCATTTTCCGGGCGTTGTCCCCGTATATTGTTTAAAAACCTTTATGAAATAATTTGTATCCATAAAACCTACCTGCTCGGCAATTTCAGATACCGAGCTGTCGATCTGAGACAGTAGCTGTTTTGCTTTTTCAATACGCATATCACGTATATATTCCGAAATTCCTTTTCCGAAATCCCTGATGGAAAGAGCATATAAGGTGCTTTTTGATACATTAAATATTTTGCATAGCGATGCAATGGAAAGGTTGTCTTGAAGATGTCCTGATATGTAGTCCTTGATTGCAAAGGGCATGGTGTTGACCTTTAATGAAATAAGCTGCTTCAGCCATAGGTAAGAAGCACACATCTCTATAATATTTACAACAGCGTAAAGATTTTCGTATTCGGATATTGAAAGCTTTTCAAATTCCCTGAAAAGCTCTGGTATCATCTTTTTGTCAGGGAAGCTTTCTATGTTTTTCCTGATTGTTTCCCGGCTATCCTCTGTCATAATCTGACCAATCATAATAAAGCCTATTACAGTGTCACTGTAAATTATGGGTGAAATAACCTCCGTAAGCCCCATATGACATTTATAGATTTCTGTCTTTCTTGATTTAAGCGAATTATTAAAGCCCATAAAGTCGCATTTAAGACATTTTTTTTCGTATGTAGGGTTGTTTCTGACAAGCGTACAAAAAGGACACATTTCTTCCGGATATGCGTATATAATATTAAAATTTTCATCATAAAGTACACATTTTGTTTTAGTAGCAATAAAAATATCCTTTATGATGTTTTTTATTTCAGGTAAATTAAAATTAAGCATAACAGACATTCCTTTCTCTATAAATTATATCATTATATAAAAAATAAGTCAATATTTCAACCCCAATTACTATTTTTTAAAGCTTTATTTCTATTACATTTTTATATTATCTGATAGAATATAGATATATAAAGATATTACAGGCGAATATATCAGAAAAATTTTTAAAAGAAGGAGAAGGTATTTTAAGACTCATGGGTACCAAGAGCATTCTGTATCCCGGGAAAAAGAATAAAGCTTCATCCTGATGACTATTATGTATTTGGACTTGAGAGAGGAGGAATTTGAAAATGATAGGAAAAACAGTTTGGGCAATCGGAGGAATAAATTTCAGAGCCATACGCTCACATATGCCCCAAAGTATGTGCAGACGGCTTGATGTAAAAGACAGAGGTGCATGGTATATTGTAAACGTAAAGGCAGACGGAGTAAAATTATATGAGCTTTAAATTTATGCTCAATAGTTTAAAATAAACATATTGAATTTTGGGGTTTTTTGTGATATAATTTTAAAAAACACTAAAGGAGATATACAATGAACGCAGATGAAAAATTTATACATATGACAACAACGCCTGTCAAGCCGCTTATAGCGTCGCTTGCTGTGCCGACTATCATCAGTATGCTTGTTACAACGTTTTATAATATGGCTGATACTTTTTTTGTAGGCAAGCTGAACACCTCAGCAACAGCCGCAGTAGGCGTAGTATTTTCGGTTATGGGAATCATGCAGGCGATAGGCTTTACATTCGGTAACGGAACAGGGACGTATATATCTCAGAAGCTTGGAGAAAAACGTCTGAAGGAAGCTGAAATAATGGCTGCTACAGGATTTTTCTCGGCATTGATTACGGGAATAATAATTATGGTGTTAGGTCTGATTTTCCTTGAACCGCTTTCCACAGCACTTGGTGCAACGGAAACAATTCTCCCTTATGCAAAGGCATATCTTGGAATAATTCTTGTTGGTGCACCTGCATACACAAGCTCGCTTGTGCTGAATAATCTGCTAAGATATCAGGGTAGTGCCGCATATGCGATGGTTGGAATTGTTTCGGGTGCGGTATTGAATATTGCTCTTGACCCGTTCTTTATATTTGTTTGCGATATGGGAATCGCAGGAGCGGCACTCGCTACGGTTATAAGTCAGTATATAAGTCTTGCTGTTTTATGGGTTCAAACGTACAAGGGTGCAAGCGTAAAGGTAAAGGTAATGAATTTTAAGCCTGTGTTTGCGAATGTAAGGGAAATTATAAGACGTGGATTCCCGTCGCTGTGCCGTCAGGGACTTGCAAGCATTGCAACAATCTGCCTGAATTACGGTGCAGGAATTTACGGTGATGCGGCAATAGCGGCAATGTCGGTGGTTTCAAGAATATCATTCTTTGCAAATTCAGCAATGATAGGCTTCGGTCAGGGATTTCAGCCTGTTTGCGGCTTCAACTACGGTGCAAAGCTTTATAAAAGAGTTAAAGAGGGATTTTATTTCTGCGTAACGGCAGGCGCTGTGTTCCTTACGGTAATGGGATTTATAAGCTTTATATTTGCACCTCATCTGATAGCTGTTTTCAGAAAAGAAGATGCAGAGGTTATAAAAATAGGAACAGCGGCACTGAGATTTATGAGTATAGCATTTCCGCTAAATGCGTGGATAGTTATGTGTAATATGTTTTTGCAGACAATCGGAAAAGCTGCAAGAGCTTCACTGCTTGCAGGAGCAAGACAGGGCTTGTTCTTTGTTCCGCTTATTCTTATACTTCCAAGAGTATTCGGACTGATTGGTGTTGAGATATGCCAGATGACCTCGGATATTCTGACGTTTATTGTTTCAATACCGCTGTCAATAGGGATTATACGTGAATTGGATACATTAAAAAATGAGACTGTATAACAGTCTCATTTTAAATTTCTTAGTCTTCGTCAACAATAAGTCCTGCAGCACGTGCAGTTTCAAGAAACTGATCTATACCTGCTCTTGCAGTCATTTCAGAAACCTCATATGTCTTTAGCATACTTGCCACAAGCTCATCGTAAGTACATCCCTTTGCAAGCTCTGACCATAAAAAAGCTCCTGATTCGTTAAGTGTTATAAGACCGTTGAACTCCTCTGATGCCTTGCCTATTGCCACAACAATGTGACGTCCTCCAACCTCTCTGAGCATAAAACCTTTTTTTGTTTTCATCATTTTCTTAAACCTTTCCGTCCTTTAATTTGCAATTATGCCTCGGACTAATTTATTCTGTCATTCCTCTGTATGATACCTCAGCAGCTTCAAGCTCCATATTGCAGTATAGCTTATATACAGGGATGTTTATTATCAATTTGTCAAGTATTGTAAGTAATTTATCCATCCGCTCTTCCGAAAGCGGACGTATGGTCTGATTAAGTAATCCGAATAATGCTTCATCGGGTGAAACTCTTTCTATTCGGTTTTCAGCTCCTCTTTCAAGCATACAGATTCCTTTTAAAGGAACGCCTTTGTTTACATTCAGGTCTGTTTTGCCTGAAAACGGAGTACCGTAAACAAGAATACCATCTTCTGTTATTCTTATTGCGGGCTTGTCGTCGTTTAAAATATATGAGCCTTCAAAGCGTTTGAGCCATAGCTGAGTATGTGTTGATTTACCCGTACCGCTTGGTGCGCTGAATAAAAATGCTTCGTTATTATATACGATAGCGGAGGAATGAAGCAGCATAGCCCCAAAATCAGGCAATATCTCATAAAATTCACTGCCTGCCCATATATATTCACAAGCCTCCATTGTAAGATGCGGATTTTCCTTTTGACGTTCTGCAAGAAATTCATCGCTGAAGTTTATTGTCAAATCAGGCTTTTCCGAACTGTCAGAAAGATATGCTTCACTCTGGCGTATTGTTCTCGGATATTTTAAAGTCATATCGACATTTATACCTGCAATTTTATACATTGACATATCATAAACCCTTTCAGATTATTTTGTGCTATTATACATTATACTATATAATTTCCAAAAATTCAACCAAAAAAGCAAAAATTTTAAAAAAATTAAAAAATTTTTAATATTCGGCATAAAATTTCAAAATCCAATAGCAATTAAGAGTAAATCCGATTACTAACGGAATGGCATTAAGCCAAGCGTTTTTTGGATATTTTCCAATTATATAGCACATCACTGCAAATACAGCAGGGAGTGTATCATTTACATATCTGTTACCGTAATGATTACCGCCCATTGTTCTGTGAGCAGTTATCATTATAAGATGCACCCAGAACAAAAGCATTGAGGCTGCAAGCATAATTCTTTCTGATTTATTGCCCTTTATAATTCCTATAAACCAGTATGCGAAGAATGATATAAGAACAGGGCTTGCAATAAACATACAAAAACCGTTAAGATTATGAAAAATAATTCTGCCGTCTATGAATTTTGGCAGTCTGAACAGCTTAATGAAGTTGTCCTTTATATATTCAATATCAAACTGGCCTGTTTCAACTCTCATGAACTCAGGCAGATAGTTATGCCCGAACTCTGTAATGCTTCCGAAGCGTGCATAATTTAAAATCATATACACTGCGGCAATACAGCACGCAGGAATTACGGCGGCAATATGCTTTTTTATCATGCTTCCGACAGTGTCGGGCTTATATGCCTGGTAAAGAAGATGCAGAATTACTGCAATATATATAATCTGAAACGGTCTACAGCCTACGGCACACGCCCATAATGCAAACGATATTCCGGCTTTCCCTTTTTTTGCATAAAACAGTGATGCAACGGTAAATGTAAATGCAAGGTTCTGTGCAATAAACCATACCCATGCATTTACTGATGTGAACAGCCAGTTTGAGCCAACTGTTACAAGCAATGCAAGAATAACTGCCGTTTTATCCTCTGTGTATTCCGAAGCAAGCCTGTATGCAAACACTGCACCCAATACTGCCGATACAAACGCAATAGCTCCGTCACAGCTTGTCCACCCAAGAGCAACAAAAGGAAGCATCAGGAATGATGGGAACGGCGGAAAGCTTACAAAATATTTTCCTTTAAATATTGCAAGCTCAAGATGTTCGTAATTTATGTCTAAATCCAACCTTCCCTCAAGCCACGCCTGTGCCTGAAGAATATATGAGTTATAAGGTTGTGGCTTAAAAAACCACTGCCATGAAAATGTCTGTAAAATAATAAGTATAAATATAGTTATAAGTGCTGTCATTAGTAAAAAACGTGAGTGTTTAGTCATATTTTCCTGCACCTTTCAAAAATCAGTCACTTAAATTTTCTTCATATATGATTAATGATACCTTTTTCATTATAACACACACTGCAATATATTGTCAATTCATTGTCAATGTGTAATAAATTTTTAAGTTGGTAATACTTGACATTTAATATATACTCTTGTATAATATAATATTATGGAGATTTTTCTAAAAATCGGTTATATTATTATTAACCTTTATTCTTGGAAAGGAGAAAATTTAAAATGAAAAAAGTCGGTGATGTTGTAATTCGTGAAACAAAATACATAGCGGCATGGGTAATTATACTGAGTGCTGTTATGGAAGCGGTATTTTTGATTTTGAGATGCTGGGATTACAGGGTTCTGCTTGGCAATTTGCTGTCGGGAGCTTTTGCCGTAGCTAATTTTTACTTTATGGGTATTGCTGTTGAAAAGGCAGTCGAAAAAGATGAAAAAGGAGCAAAGGGCGTTATGAAAACCTCTCAGACGCTAAGAACCTTTATGCTTTTTGCCGTTGCGGCGTTTGGTGTTTCGCTTCCGTGCTTTAATCCTGCGGCAAGCATTATTCCTTTGTTTTTCCCTCGTATTGCAATCACTTTCCGACCGTTTTTTGATAAGAAAATACAAAAGCCTTCCCCTTGAGGTTAACAGCAACAATGTTGCTGTAGGTATGTTATAGCAACAAATGCCGTTGTAAAGGGAAAGTCAATTAAACTATACCTGAGGAGGTGAAATTACATTGAACAAAAAAGACCGCCGTTTTTTTGCGGTGGATATACTTTTAATTTTACTGATGATATTGCCGGTTACGGCAGGCATTGTTTTGAAAATACTGACAAAAGCTCCGGCTGAGGGTATCTCCATAACAGGAGCACAGATATTTTTTGAAATCCCCATGCCGATACAAAATCTAATAATTACAGAGTCACAGATTAATTCGTGGCTTGTGATTATTTCAGTGTTGGGCTTGTGCCTGTATATGACTCACGGAATATGCGTTGAGGCAAAAACAAGGCGTCAGCATTTTGCGGAATGGATTATAGAAAAAACCGAAGGGCTGGTTAAGGGCAATATGGGAGAATACTTTTCAGGATTTGCTCCGTTTATTGCATCAATTCTTGCTTTATCGGCATTTTCAAGCCTTTTGTCGCTTGTTGGGTTATACCCTCCGACATCCGATATAAACGTAGTTGCGGGATGGGCTATACTTGTATTTATACTGATAACCTATTATAAATTCAAATGCGGTCCCGTCCATTATCTGAAAAGCTTTGGCGACCCGGTTCCGTTTTTGGCACCGCTTAATATTATCAGTGAAGTTGCAACGCCTGTTTCAATGGCGTTCCGTCATTACGGAAACATCCTGTCAGGCTCGGTTATATCTGTGCTGGTTGCTGCGGGCTTGCAGGGGCTTTCATCTATTGTTCTTGGGTGGTTACCCGGAGCGTTGGGAGAATTCCCGTTTTTACAAATAGGTCTTCCGGCTGTTCTTTCAATATATTTTGATGTGTTCAGCGGATGCTTGCAGGCGTATATATTCGCTATGCTTACAATGCTTTATATTTCAAGCGGATTCCCTGCTGAGGAATATATAAAAAAATTAAAAAAATGAACTTTTGGAGGTAATTAAAAATGTTAGAAATCGCTATTGGTATTATTTTAGGAAGCTGTGCTTTAGGTGCAGGTCTGGCTATGATTGCAGGTATAGGCCCTGGTATCGGTGAAGGTAACGCTGTTGCAAAGGCTTGTGAGGCTATAGGCCGTCAGCCTGAGTGCAAGGGTGACGTTACAACTACAATGCTTATGGGTTGTGCTATCGCAGAAACAACAGGTCTTTATGCGTTGGTTATTGCTATTTTGCTTTTGTTCGTAGCACCCGGACGTCTTGTAGATATTTTAATTAATACAATCGGTTAATTTTAGGAGTGAACAACTATGCAATCATTGGAAGTCATTTCCGTTAATATATGGAATATACTGATTTCCCTTCTGAATCTGCTGATTTTGTTTCTTATATTAAAGAAATTTTTGTACAAGCCTGTAAAAAAGGTGCTTGCTCAAAGGCAGGAGGCACTTGACAGTCAGTATATGGCTGCGTCAGAGGCGGAAAAATCAGCTGTTGCAAATAAAGAAGAATGGGAAAAGAAAATGCAGTCCGCTAAAGCTGAGGCAGACGCTGTTATTCAGTCGGCAACCGTAAACGCCGGCAGACGCAGTGATAAAATTATTGCCGAAGCAAGAGAGAGGGCTGACAGCATTGTGCGTCAGGCAGAAACCGAAGCGGAGCTTGAGCTTAAAAAAGCCGAGGACGGCATCAAGCGTGAGATTGTTAATGTATCAACCGCTTTGACGGAAAAAATGCTTGGACGTGAAATAAATGAACAGGATCATCATGAATTGATTAATTCCTTTATAGAGAAGATAGGTGATAACAATGATGTATAATGAATACGGTACTGCATTGTTTATGCTTGCAAAGGAAAATAATTCGGAGAATGAATATGCAGAGGCTCTTGATACTGTTTTAAACGTCTTTTCGGAAAATTCAGAATACATGGATTTTCTTGCGTCTCCGGGAATCCCGAAGGCGGAACGTCTTGAAGCAATAGAAGCAGCACTCGGCGGTTCTGTTCCCGAACATATTGTCTCCTTTGTTCAGCTTCTCTGTGAGCGTGGCAGAATTCGTGAATTTAGTGGCTGTGTTAAGGAATATAAAAAGCTCCTTGACGCATCAAAAAATATTTCAGAGGCATATATCACAAGCTCCGTTGAGTTGATGCCTGATGAAAGGGAAAAATTAAAGAATAAGTTAGAAAAAATGAGCGGACATTCCGTTACATTGGAATGCTCTGTAGATAAATCGCTGATGGGCGGCATCGTAATCGAAATGGACGGTAAGATCATTGACGGAAGTATACGCCGCCGCTTACATGAAGTAAAGGATGTGATAAGCAGATGAATGGAAAACCCGAAGAAATCAGCAATATCATAAAAGAACAAATTAAAAATTATAAATCACGTATCGAAATGCGTGAAACAGGTACGGTTATCCTTGTTGGTGACGGTATCGCAAGAGTTTACGGACTAAGAGAATGTATGGCAAGCGAGCTGCTTGAATTTGAGGACGGAAGCTTCGGAATGGCTCAGAACTTAGAGGACGAGACCGTTTCTGTTGCCTTGCTTTCAGATAATAACGACATTCGAGAGGGTACAACCGTAAAGAGAACAGGAAAGGTTCTTTCGGTTCCTGTTGGCGAAGCACTTTTAGGCCGTGTTGTTGATGCACTTGGTCAGCCGATTGACGGTAAAGGCCCTGTTGTAACAACGCAAACACGTCCTGTTGAATCGGAAGCACCCGGAATCATTGAAAGACAGAGTGTTTCTGTGCCGTTACAGACGGGAATCAAGGCTATTGACAGTATGATTCCTATCGGACGAGGTCAGCGTGAGCTTATTATAGGCGACCGTCAGACAGGTAAAACGGAAATCGCAATAGATACAATTATAAATCAGAAGAACAGTGATGTAATCTGTATTTACGTGGCAATCGGACAGAAAAATACGTCTGTTGTACAGCTTGCAAACGAGCTTACAAAGAACGGTGCTATGGAATATACTATTATCGTATCGGCGTCTGCATCGGAATCAGCTCCGCTTCAGTATGTTGCACCGTATTCAGGCTGTGCAATGGCTGAATATTTCAGAGAGCAGGGCAAGGACGTGCTTATAATTTACGATGATTTGTCAAAGCACGCAGTTGCGTACCGTGCATTATCGCTGTTAATCAGACGTCCTCCCGGACGTGAAGCGTACCCCGGTGATGTGTTCTATTTACATTCACGTCTCCTTGAGCGTGCGGCTTGTGTTGCCCCTGAATACGGCGGCGGTTCAATCACTGCATTGCCGATTATCGAAACTCAGGCGGGCGACGTTTCTGCATATATTCCGACTAACGTTATCTCAATTACGGACGGTCAGATATTCCTTGAAACCGAGCTTTTCCATGCAGGAATTATGCCGGCTATAAATCCGGGTATATCGGTAAGCCGTGTCGGAGGCTCGGCACAGCTGAAGGCTATGAAAAAGGTATCGGGTGAATTAAAGCTTCTGTATTCTCAGTACCGTGAGTTACAGTCCTTTGCACAATTCGGAAGTGATTTGGATGCCGATACAAAAGCAAGACTTGCTCTTGGTGAAAGAATAGTTGAGGTCTTGAAGCAAAAGAGAAATGCACCTGTACGTGTAGGCTGTCAGGTTGCGATTGTGTATGCTGTAATCAACGGCTATCTTGACAGCGTGAGTGTTAATAAGGTAAGCGAATATGAGCAGAACCTATTTGAAAAGCTTGAGCATGAATACAGCGGACTTCTTACACGTTTTGAAGAAGGCTATTATGAGGATTCAGACGTAGAGGAGCTTAAAAAAGCTTTGTCGGAAATGCAGAGGTGAGTTGAATGGGAGCTGATACAAAACAGCTGCGCAACCGAATAAAAAGCGTAGATTCAACACTCCACCTGACAAAGGCTATGGGCTTGGTTGCCTCGTCAAAGATAAGACGTGCAACCGATGCAATGAATAAAAGCCGTGCTTATGCAAAGGCAATAAATAATTTAATAAAATTACTCACTGTAAGTCCCGAATGTGCCAAAAGTCCGTTCATGAAGGAGCGTGACGGAGGCAAAACAAGAATCGTTATTATTGCAGGTGACAGAGGCTTGGCAGGCGGCTATAATGCCAATATTTTCAGGCTTGCCAGGGAATATCCAGATTCTGAATTCATACCAATCGGCAAGCGTGCGTGCGACCGCTTCAAGGGCGAGTTTTACGGTGCGGAGGATTTTTCGTCAGCCGATGCAGTTAAGCTTGCAAAAAAGCTGTGTGATGATTTTGCAAACGGAGAATTTGACCGTCTTGGCGTTATGAGTACAAAATATGTATCAATGATGACTCAGGAAGCACAGATTAATTGGATTCTTCCGCTTCAGAAGGCAGAAGATGCTCAGAACACAAGCATACTGTTTGAGCCGAACGAAGCTGAAATACTGAAAACCGCAATAATTGAATACGTTGCAGGAACTGTTACGGCTTTAGTTCGTGAAAGCTTTGCAAGCGAGGTTGCCGCAAGAAGAACAGCAATGGATTCGGCAGGCAAAAACGCACAGCAGATGATTGATGACCTTCAGCTTGAATATAACCGTGCAAGACAGGGTGCAATCACTCAGGAGCTTACAGAAATCGTCGCAGGAAGCGGCGCATAAAGGAGGTACTTTATATGTCAAATAAAGCAATGGGCAGTGTTTCACAGGTCATGGGACCTGTAGTTGACGTTCGTTTTGAAGAGGGAGCTCTGCCTGCTATATATAATGCTTTAACAATCCCTAACGGAGATAAAACTCTTACCGTTGAGGTTGCACAGCACATCGGTGATAATACAGCACGCTGTATTGCCATGGCATCAACCGACGGCTTAAAGAGAGGAACTCCTGTTACAGATACAGGAAAAGCAATAAACGTCCCTGTAGGACGTGAGACTCTCGGCAGAATTTTCAATGTTCTCGGTGAGCCGGTGGATAATAAGCCCGCTCCGCAAAATTCAGAGCATTGGAATATTCACCGTCCTGCACCTGAATATGACGAGCTTTCAACCTCAACAGAGATTCTTGAAACAGGTATCAAGGTAATCGACCTTATATGCCCGTATTCAAAGGGTGGTAAAATAGGACTGTTCGGCGGTGCAGGCGTCGGAAAGACAGTTCTTATTATGGAGCTTATAAATAACATTGCAAAGGAGCATGGCGGACTTTCAGTATTTACGGGAGTCGGCGAGCGTACCCGTGAGGGTAACGACCTTTATAACGAGATGAAGGAATCGGGCGTACTTGCAAATACAACGCTTGTTTACGGTCAGATGAATGAGCCGCCCGGAGCAAGAATGAGAGTCGGATTATCAGGACTTACAATGGCAGAATATTTCCGTGACGAGGAAGGTCAGGACGTGTTACTGTTTATTGATAATATTTTCCGTTTCACACAGGCAGGCTCGGAGGTTTCGGCACTTCTTGGACGTATGCCGTCAGCCGTTGGTTATCAGCCAACGCTTGCAAATGAAATGGGTACATTGCAGGAGCGAATTACTTCAACAAAAAAGGGTTCAATCACGTCAATTCAGGCGGTTTACGTGCCTGCGGATGACTTGACCGACCCTGCACCTGCAACGACCTTCTCGCATCTTGATGCAACAACGGTTTTGTCAAGAAGCATCGCATCGCAGGGAATATATCCTGCTGTTGACCCACTTGAATCAACAAGCCGAATCCTTTCACCCGAAACACTCGGCGAGGAGCATTACTCTGTTGCAAGAGAGGTTCAGAGAATTTTACAGCGTTATCAGGAATTAATGGATATTATCGCAATCATGGGTATGGACGAATTATCGGACGAGGATAAGCTGCTTGTTCAAAGAGCAAGAAA
>JAZSPM010000060.1:0-56905 GCA_045537455.1 Candidatus Ornithomonoglobus sp.
ACTCGGCGAGGAGCATTACTCTGTTGCAAGAGAGGTTCAGAGAATTTTACAGCGTTATCAGGAATTAATGGATATTATCGCAATCATGGGTATGGACGAATTATCGGACGAGGATAAGCTGCTTGTTCAAAGAGCAAGAAAAATTCAGCGTTTCCTTTCTCAACCATTCCATGTTTCAGAGAAGTTTACGGGTATTGAGGGTACGTATGTTCCATTGTCAGAAACAATCCGTGGCTTTAAGGAAATAATCGAGGGTAAGCATGATGACTTGCCTGAATCGGCATTCCTGTTTGTCGGAACGATTGACGAAGCCGTTGAAAAAGCAAGGAAGGGTTGATTATGAATACATTTCGTTTAATAATCGCATCTCCTGATGGGAATCTTTTTGACGGTGAAGTTGTTAAGGCTTCAATGCGTGGAGCAGAGGGTGACTTTGCCATAATGGCAGGGCATATCCCGTTTATTACCTCGGTAAAATCGTGTGAGTGCAGGCTTGAGCTTGCTGACGGTACAGAAAAAATCGGCTATACCGACGGCGGCTTGCTGACTGTTTCAAAGGAGGACGTTACACTTCTTTCAGGGAGCTTTCATTGGTAAAATAATAAAAGGGGACTCAACGCCGTCCCCTTAAACCCCTGCTTTAGCCTTCCCCTCTTTCAGTTTCGCTTACGAAACCGTCTTTGCCGCTTTTGCCAAGGCAAAAGTGAAATGGGAAGGTGTCGGCTGAAAGCCGACGGATGAGGTGTAGGTAAAAGATAGAAATCATATCACATTCATATGCCAATCTTTGGCACACCTTACGTGCCAAAAAAACAGATTGTCATACGAATATGACACGCTTTCTATCTTTATCGAATAAGTATAATTTATTTCAAGGCAAGAGAGCAGACGGTTATTTCGACACCTTTCAGATAGAATGGAGGTGTTGTTATGTCTTACCGAAAATGAAAAAACTTTAATTTTATATTTACAAATCCATATAAATGTGCTATAATACAGTTACCACATTTATTTTCAAAATTCAATAATTTAACTTAGTATGTTTTTTATTGGTAAAAACGTACATTTTTTCGTAAATAATACTGAGTTAAATATTTATGTTTTGAAAATTGTGTGGTAGCAATCAGATATGTACGTTTTTCGGGTGTGGGTGCATATTGATTGCTCCACACCTTTTTTAATACATAAAATGAAAGGAGGACAGATACTTTACACTACTCCAATTCATCGCTAACAAATAAAAAGCCAATCTTCGGGATTGGCTTTTGTGGTTTTTTTAGTTTACAACTCAAAATCCTCAGGATTCAAATCCGTTTTAAATGCCTTTTTACGTCGCACCTGACGTTTTAATATATCATAGCGGTAATGCTTGCACGCCTCATTTGTTATTTCGCGTGTACATGATTTTTTTTTGCAATGCACCGTGTCCTCGTCCATTTTGTCTGCCAAAGCACAAAAACCGCATATCTTCGGAATTTCATCACTATACATAAAACGCTCCTCCTTTTGTACGATTATATCATAAATTCACAATTATGTAAATAATAAATTGTAATTAGTGCTTTTTTTCTTCTTTTTTCGCAATTATGCTTGATTTTCGGGAAAAAGTGGTATATAATAGATATGTATGTTTGTAATAAACAATTTTCATAAAATGAAAGGAACGAGGAAACATGGAAAAAAGAGAAATGCTCTACGAAGGTAAAGCAAAAAAGGTTTATAAGACAGATGACGAGAATCTTTATATCGTTGATTATAAGGACGATGCAACTGCATTTAACGGTCTTAAAAAGGGTCAGATTGCAGGTAAGGGCGTTGTTAACAACAAGATGTCAAACTTCCTTATGCAGATAATGGAAAAGAAGGGTATCCCTACTCATTTTGTTGAAGAACTTTCAGACAGAGAAACTGTAGTTAAGAAGGTTTCTATAGTTCCTCTTGAAGTAATTATCAGAAATATCGCAGCAGGCTCATTCTCAAAGCGTTTTGGTGTTGAAGAGGGTAAGAAGCTTGAATGCACAACTCTTGAATATTGCTTAAAGGACGATGCTTTAGGCGATCCTATGATAAATGATTATCAGATAATAGCTATCGGTGCAGCTACAAGAGAGGATCTTGACACAATCGCTGACCTTACATTTAAAATAAACGAGGTACTTAAAGCATATTTTGCAGGCATCAACATTGAGCTTGTAGACTTCAAGATTGAGTTTGGTAAAACTCCTGATGGTCAGATTATTCTTGCTGACGAAATCTCACCTGATACATGCCGTCTGTGGGATGCTGAAACTCACGAAAAGCTTGACAAAGACCGTTTCCGTCGTGACCTTGGAAATGTAGAAGAAGCTTACGAAGAAGTATTTAAGAGACTTGGACTGTAAGAAAAATTTATAATCCTCCGAAAGCATCTCAAATTACCAAAAAATTTTGACACTACGATGCGTGCGAAATTTTTTGAATGTAATTTTCAAAGCTTTCGTGCGGATTATTTCACACAATAAACACATGAAAGGGATTTATAAATGACTAACACATACGAAAGTCCGTTAAATTCGAGATATGCTTCAAAGGAAATGCAGTACATCTTCTCGCCTGATAAGAAGTTCTCCACATGGCGTAAGCTGTGGATTGCTCTTGCAGAGAGTGAGCAGGAGCTTGGACTTGACATCACAGACGAGCAGATTGCAGAAATGAAGGAGCATATCTACGATATAAATTACGATGTGGCAAAGGAACAGGAAAAGAAGGTTCGTCACGATGTTATGGCTCATGTTCACGCATACGGAATGCAGTGTCCAAAAGCAAAAGGAATTATCCATCTTGGTGCAACAAGCTGTTATGTATGCGACAATACCGACATAATCATAATGACAGAGGCAATGCAGCTTGTAAAGAAAAAACTTGTATGCCTTATCGGCGAGCTTGCAAGGTTTGCAGAGACAAATAAGGATTTGCCGACTCTTGCATTTACGCACTTCCAGCCGGCACAGCCGACAACCGTCGGTAAGAGAGCAACTCTTTGGCTTGAGGATTTGCTGATGGATTTGGAGGACGTTGAATATCAGCTTTCAAAGGCACAGCTTTTGGGATGTAAGGGTACAACAGGTACACAGGCAAGCTTTATGGAGCTTTTTGAAGGCGACCATGAAAAGTGTAAGGAGCTTGACCGTAAAATTGCCGCAAAGATGGGTTATGAAAAATCATTCCCTGTAAGCGGTCAGACGTATCCGAGAAAACTCGATTCACAAATACTTAATATACTTAGCCTGATTGCACAGAGTGCATACAAATTCTCAAACGATATAAGATTACTGCAGCACTTAAAGCAGCTTGAGGAGCCGTTTGAAAAGTCACAGATTGGCTCATCTGCTATGGCTTATAAGCGTAATCCGATGCGAAGCGAGCGTATAGGTTCACTTGCAAGATACGTTATTGTTGATGCACTGAACCCTGCAATCACAGCCGCTACACAGTGGTTTGAAAGAACTCTTGATGACAGTGCTAACAAGAGAATTTCAGTTCCTGAAGCATTCCTTGCAGTTGATGCAATATTAAATCTTTACATCAATGTAGTTGACGGACTTGTTGTTTATGATAAGGTTATATATCAGCAGTTCATGCGTGAAATTCCGTTCATGGCAACGGAGAATATAATGATGGACGCTGTTAAGAAGGGCGGAGACCGTCAGGAGCTTCACGAAAAGATAAGAGTTCATTCCATGGAAGCAGGAAAAACCGTTAAAATGGAAGGTAAGGACAACAATCTTGCGGAGCTTATTGCAAACGACCCGTCATTCGGCTTATCGCTTGAAGAAATCAACGCTGTTATGAAGCCTGAAAACTTTGTCGGCAGAGCACCTCAGCAGGTTGAGGACTTCTTGAACGGTTACGTAAAGCCGATTCTTGAAGCAAACAAGGATTTACTTGGCGTAGAAGTTGAAATTAATGTTTAATATAAAAAGCAACAGCCGATGCGATGCATCGGCTGTTATATTTAATATGGATTTTTTATATCAGAATCTTCTCTCAGGTCTTTTAATCTCATATAATAACACCTATTTTCTTGTAGGCTTAACATTAACGTCAGGATTAATACTTCCCTCTATTGTGCCGTTTTCTTCTTCAAATTTTTTAATACTGTTTCTTATTAAAACAAGTATATGACTATTTACGGAACGTCCTTCATAGTCTGCAACAAATCCGATTTTTTTAAGCATTTCTTCTTCTATTCTTATTGATACACTTTTAATAGCCATAAAATCACCTCAAAATAAATATATTTTATATCTTTATTTTATCTAATATTTGTGATATAATGTTATTTATAGATATATAGTATATCTATAATATTTTTAAAAGGAGGTGTTTTATATGGCAGAATTCTGCTTGGATTGCTGGAACAAATTAAATAATACAAAGCATAAGGCGAGTAAATATGTGATTTCAAAGGAATTAGAGCTTTGTGAAGGTTGCGGTGAAATGAAAAACGTTGTTGTGTGTGAACGCAGAGGGCGTTTATTAAGGAGATTATTCAGGAGATTTAAAAAAAAAAAGAACTCATATATAAGCTAAAAATTTGCGAACGAGGCTTGTCGCCGAAGGCGGTGCCGAAGTTACGCGTTTTAGCGGAATATGAGTTCTTTTGTTTTTTTCGGTGTTTAAAATTTACAATTTATTTACAAGCAACATCTTGACATTATGGGCTTGCCGTTATAAAATATATTTGTACGTTATTTTAGGTAATTGTAAAATTGAAAACTAAATACGAAAAAAACACAATCATATAAAATGTAAAAAAGTCGCATAAAACTTAATTTTTTATAGTTTTACAAACAACGAATAAATTAATTATTAAACAGGAGGTTTTATATGTTTAAATTATATGGTGATGGCATCCATGACGACACAAATGCAATACAGGAGATGATAGATAGTGGTGTTTGCGAGGTGTCGCTTCCGGCTCCTAAAATATGTTATCTTATTTCAAAGCCTCTTGAGCTGCCATCAAATTTCAGGCTGGTTCTGCCAAGATTTGCAGAAATTAAACTTGCTAAGGGCTCAAATTGTGTAATGTTGAAAAATAAAACTATTACCAATCGTGCTGAAAGAATACAAGTAAAAATTTGGGATTATATTAATGAATTTGATTCGGATTATGAATGTAGTAATATTGAAGTTTGCGGCGGTGTTTGGAATTGCAATAATTTAGAACAGAAGGCTAATCCTTTATTGCGTAGTGAGAATTATGAAAATGGCTACAATGGCTTTGGGTTCTTGTTTTACAACGTTAAAAATCTAATAATCACATCTTTAACAATGAAAGATCCTGTCACATTTGCAATAACTCTTGATAAAACTTCTTATTTTACTATTGAAAATTTAATTTTTGATTTTAATTACGGAAATCCTCTGGCAGCAAATATGGACGGCGTTCATATTAACGGAAACAGCCATTTCGGACGTATTACAAATCTTAAGGGTGCATGTTATGATGACCTTGTTGCACTAAATGCAGATGAGGGGTCTAACGGTCCTATAACAAATGTTGACATAAGCGGCATTTATGCTGAGGATTGCCACAGCGCAATACGCTTGCTTACCGTAGAGAATCCTATTGAGCATATTCATATAAGTGATATTCATGGCACATATTTTCAATATTGTGTAGGACTTACGAAATTCTACCATGGCGAAACAAACGGACATTATGACTCCATTACTATCGATAATGTTTACGCAAGCAAAGCCATAAGAATTCCTGTTTACAACAAAAGTCCGGAATCTTATGTTTACCCGCTTATTTATATCGAAAAAGAACATAAAATTCGCAATATGAAGATTTCGAATATACACAGAATAGAGTATATAAATCCGGTTGAAACAATTTTTGTGGGACAAGATACTGTTGTTGAAAATTTAATACTTGAAAATATAACTACACAAAACCATACAGAGTCAACAGATATGCCGTTGTTTGTAAATAAAGGAAATGTAAAAAATATGAACGCTACCAATATTTGGGCCGATGGAAATAAAATATGTTTATAGAAGTATTGCTTAAAAATAGCATTTACACTTATGGGTTGATTATGTTAGGTAGTATTTTATATGCAATTTCAACTTGTACATTATTTAATAAGGAGACGAATTTATGAGAAGCTGTATTTACTGCGGACGTGAATTGGAAAAAGGCGAGGTATGTAGCTGTGCAGGGGCTGCTGCAAGACGAAACAGCAAAGCTTCAGGCGGCAACACTAATTCTGACAGTCAAAGCCAATCCAATTATAATAATTACAATACAACAAATAATACAACAAACAACACATATCACACCGGATATACAGGACATGAAAACCCTGTAAAGCGTGCATGGGAAAAACGTCGTGCAAAGGCGGCGGCACGTAAAAACAGTCGGGGAAGTTATTCAAACCGTGGACTGTGGGAGCTTATAAAGCGTGTTATTTTCAGTCCGGTTGATGCAGTTTCAAATCCCGGATATATCAGCAAATCAGTAACGCTTGTGCTTGCAATGATTTCGGGAGCGATAATAAATCTTTGCTTGTATTTCCTAAGAACCGGAGCAATAAGAACACCGTTTGGAATAGTTCTTTCACTTATAACAATAAACCCTGTGCAGAGTTATTCAAACTTGTTTTATATAATAACAAGCATTATAAGCGGAGCGATTGCAGGTATACTGATGTTCTTTATATTTGCCGGAACGTTCTGGCTGATAAGTAAATTTGTGTTTAAGCAAAGAATACAGTTTTGGGAGCTTTCACCGAGATTTTCACTTACGGTAATTCCGCTTGTATTAACGAGCGTTATAGGAATACTGTTCGGAACACTTTCATCAACGTCTATGGCAATACTGATAATATGCGGACTTGTCGGAATGGTGATATTAACCTATGAGGCTATGAGAACGGTGTTGATTGCATATCCGCCGAATAAGGTTATGTATGCGACAGTTCTCGGATGTCTGATATTTGCGGCATTTATATGTTATATAATAAGATTATCAATATGATAAGCTTTTATTTATGAAGGAAAGGATGAATTAACATGAACGAAATCAAAACAACAAATGCACCTGCGGCAATAGGACCGTATTCACAGGCAATCAAGACAGGTAATCTCCTGTTTACATCAGGTCAGATTCCGATTAATCCTGCAACAGGCGAAATTCCGTCAGGGGTTGAGGCTCAGGCTGAGCAGGCACTGACAAACGTAAAAAATCTTATTGAAGCATCAGGAGCGTCGATAGATAACGTAATAAAGACAACGGTGTTCATAAAGGATATGAACGATTTTGCAAAGATTAATGAAATATATGCAAAGTATTTTACAGAGCCGTTCCCGGCAAGAAGCTGCGTAGAGGTTGCACGCTTGCCAAAGGATGTACTGCTTGAAGTTGAAACAATAGTAGAATTATAAAAAATGCTTAATAAAAACTAATCCCAATTAAGAATAATTGGGATTTTTTTATAAAAAGTATTGAAAAGTTTTTAAAAATATGTTACAATAATATTATGATATTTATTTGAGAAAGGATGATTCCAATGAAAAAGAAGATTTTATTAACAGTATCGACGCTGATAATTACACTATGTACAGCGTTAGCGGTAAACGCAGAAAATGAGTTCCCACCGAAAAGACCTGAGGTCGGCAACATGAAGATTGTAACATCAAGTGGAGGTAATGTTATAGTAGGCTTGCGTTCAAATGGAACAATCAATGTAAGTGCTCAGCCTTTTAATGCTTTTGGAGAGGGGATTTCTGGTGAACTGAGAAACGAGCTTTTGAGTCTTACGGACGTTGTTGACGTTGCGTGTACCTTTAATGCGGTTGCGGCACTTAAAAGCGACGGAACTGTTTATGTAGGAGAAAATAAGGGCGAAAATTTCTTTAAAGATTCACATCCGTTTGAGGCTGCAAGTACATGGACAGATATTGTTTCAATAGCCTGCGGAAATTATCATATTATAGGCTTAAAATCAGACGGTACCGTTGTCAGCACGCACGACTCCCTGCACGATTTTGGCGCTCATAGCGTAACGGGCTGGAGTGATGTTTCGTCAATATATGCAAGAGATAATTACTCGATAGCGGTGACAAAGCATGGAGATGTATTGCCTGCAGGTGATTTTTCGCAATATTATTATCTGGACAGCAATACGCTCAGAAGAATGAAAAACGTACAGAAGTTTTCTTCGAATTTGTCTGTAGGCTTATCAACGGACGGAAATGTATTCCCGTTAGTGAAAAAAGGGACTGTTACATCTGTTAGTCCATTTGGAACAATTTCAGAATCTAAAGGAGAAGAAATGACTTTGGAGGAGCTTTTGAAGCAGTTTGATTATGACATCAAAATCAAGGATGTTGAATTTTTAAGTGACAATGAATTTGGTACAGGCAAAGACTTTATCGTACTTGATGATAAGGGTGACTTGTATGAGCTTACTTTTAAGTATATGAATATTTTGGAGGGTCATATTGAAGAACCTAAGCTTACAAAGGTTGGAGAAGATATTATATACATATGGAATGCAGCTCCAAAAAACGAGCCAAAAGGATATTATGCCGTTGATAACAACGGTCAGATATGGTCATACGGTAGTGCCAAGGCACTTACATCATCTGACTGGGTTCTTACAACAAACATTACATACGATGGAATGAAAATCAATTCAGATGTTGCGCCGTATGTAAAGAATGACAGAACACTTGCACCAATAAGAGCAATTCTTGAAGCACTCGGAATGACAGTTGAATGGGACGGAGAAACAAAGACCGCTATTGCCGTAAAGGGCGATATTTCAATAAAGATTACTATAGATTCAAACATTGCAATAGTAAATGGTAAGGAACAGACTCTTGACGTACCTGCTGAGGTAACAAGAGACAGAACCTTTGTGCCTGTAAGATTCTTTGCAGAGGCACTTGACCTGATTGTAGACTGGAACGGAAATTCAAAAACAGTTATTATTAAGTCGAAGTAAAATACAGAAACCTCAAAGCATATATGTGCTTTGAGGTTTTTTCATGCACAAAAAAACCTCATTCCTTAGAATGAGGTTTTGGTGACTCGTAAGGGAATCGAACCCTTGATGCCGCCGTGAGAGGGCGGAGTCTTAACCGCTTGACCAACGAGCCATACAACGTTATATATAATAACATATTTTTTATTGTTTGTCAATACTTTTTTTTAATTTTTTTGTTCTCAAAGCCTTAAAAAAATCCGTCAGTAATGCAGAGCATTCCTGTTCCATTATTCCTCCGATAATTTCAGGACGGTGATTAAACATTCCCTCGGCAAATAAATCTGCCGCCGAGCCGCAGCAGCCTGCTTTTTTGTCATACGCACCAAAATATACTTTTTCTATTCGTGAATTTATAATAGCACCGCTGCACATAGGGCATGGCTCAAGAGTTACGTACATTTCGCATTGTGGAAGTCTCCAGCCGCCAAGCTTTTTGCACGCCTTATCTATGGCAATAATTTCAGCATGAAGCAATGCATTTTTTTGGGTCTCACGCTTGTTATATCCTCGTGCGACAATAACGCCGTTCCTGACAATAACAGCACCAATCGGAGCTTCTCCTATTGCCGCCGCCTTTTTTGCCTGCTTTATTGCTTCGTACATAAATTTTTTTTCCATAGTAATCTCCTTTATATTAGATAAAAGACAGAAAGCATATCATATTATATGCCAATCTTTGGCACACCTTACGTGCCAAAAAGACAGATTGTCATATGAATATGATATGCTTTCTGTCTTTATCGCACAGAGCGAACAGCCATAGAAATATTTTTGTCTGTTCATAGGCAGGGAATGATAAGAGCTTTTATGTATTGAGAACTAAATTTTTTCGGATGAGGTATGTCGCCAAAGGCGGTGCCGAAGTACGCAAATTTAGTGAACAATATATAAAAGCTCTTAGAATGAGCGTGAAATTTTCACAAACAAGCAGGGGTTTAAAAAGGGGACGGCAAGTCCCCTTTTATATATTATTTTCCCATCATTTTATTTACTGCACTGACTACTGCGTAAACCGATGCTGTGTTGATGTTTGCATCAACGCCAACACCCCAGTAGATATTGTCAGAACCGCTTGCCTTTAAGCCAATATATGCTGCTGCCTTTGATGATGATGAACGGTCAAGAGCGTGTTCTGTGTATACCTGAATTTCAATTCTGTGGTCAAGAATGCTTGTAAGAGCCTCACACAATGCCGCAAGAGGACCGTTGCCTGAGCCTGAAAGCTCGTAGGTCTTGCCGTGATATTCAACCTCTGACGTCAGGTTTGCAGTTCCCTTTGTGTTAGTTATATGATATTCGTCTATCTTGACAGGTGTTGTGATATTCACGTATGTATCCTTGAATGCCTGATGAATTTCGTGATTTGTAAGCACGGTCTGTTTTTCGTCTGACATTTTGTTTATCAATGCACTGAACTCAACAAGCATATCCTTTGGAAGAGTATATCCGTATTTGTTTTCGAGAATATAGCTTACGCCACCCTTACCTGACTGGCTGTTGATGAGAATTGGTTCATATTTTCTGCCGAGGTCTGTAGGGTCGATTGTAAGATACGGGTTCGCCCATTTTCCGTCAGGAGACTTTTTGTATTCGTCCATGCTCTTTTTGATTGCATCCTGATGCGAACCGCTGAAAGCAACATATGCCATGTCGCCTGCATACGGGTGTCTTGGATGAATTGGAAGTCTGTTGTATTTTTCGTAAACAGCCACAATTTCGTCAATGTTCTCAATGTTCAGCTTCGGGTCGATGCCCTGAACGAACATATTAAGTGCAACTGTGATTATGTCTGTGTTACCTGTTCTTTCGCCGTTGCCGAACAGCGTACCCTCAACTCTGTCAGCACCGCCAAGCAGTCCAAGCTCTGTTGAGCCTACGCCTGTGCCTCTGTCGTTATGAGCGTGCAGACTGATGATAACGTTTTCACGGTTATTAAGATTCTTGCACATATACTCTATCTGGTCAGCGTAGATGTTTGCTGTTGCAACCTCGATAGTTGAAGGCAGATTTACAATTACCTTTCTGTCAGGTGTCGGCTTTAAGATGTCAAGTACGGCATTGGTAACCTCTGCGGCATAGTCCATTTCTGTACAAGTAAAGCTTTCAGGTGAATATTCATATCTGATGTTTCCGTCAAGCTCACTGTCAACAAGACTTGTAACAAGCTTTGCTCCGTCAATCGCAAGCTGCTTGATTTCTTCTTTATCTTTGTGGAAAACCACACGTCTCTGAAGTGTTGAAGTTGAGTTGTACAGATGCACAATAGCATTTTTTGCACCCTTTAATGCTTCGATTGTCTTGCGGATTATATGGTCTCTTGCCTGAGTAAGAACCTGAATTGAAACATCGTCAGGAATGATGTTCTCGTCAATAAGACGGCGTACGAATGTAAACTCCGTATCCGATGCGGCAGGGAAGCCGACCTCGATTTCCTTAAAGCCAAGCTTTACAAGAAACTTGAAGAATTCAATTTTTTCATCAATCGTCATAGGTGAATATAGCGCCTGATTTCCGTCTCTCAGGTCAACACTGCACCATATCGGTGCCTTTTCGATTGTTTTGTTTGGCCATTCTCTGTTTTCCAGAGGAATGGGGTGGTACATTTTTTGATATTTTTCAAAATTCATAATAATTCTCCTTTTCTGTTAATCTACAAAAAATCGGGCCACAATGTGACCCGACCGTAATTTCTATCATGGATACAATAGAACAAAACCGAAGACCACATTGTCAATTCAGCTTAACGAGGAGGAGAGTATTGAGTTGTCCGCATAATAAAACTCTCATTATTATATACCTCTTAGAATTATTGTATCATTATTTACCATTGTATACTAAAATCATTTGATTGTCAAGTGTTTTATAAAAAATTTTTAATTTCAGAAAAATTTATGAAAAATCTTGACAATCAGGTGATTATATAGTATAATTAGTCTGTTGGTTTGCTGACGTAGCTCAGTAGGCAGAGCACTTCATTGGTAATGAAGAGGTCGGCGGTTCGACTCCGCTCGTTAGCTCCATAAGAAAACGGCTTAAACACTGCGTTTGAGCCGTTTTTTGCTTTGTTTTTATGATTGTTTTTTTAGTAGTTTTTTTGGGTTTTGTCCTACTTTTGTCCAACTATGTAATTTTACCTTTTCGTCACGAACTTCGTCAAACTCACATTATATCATGAAAAGCAAAACTTCCTGTCAGCTCTGTTTCTGATATGCTGTTTATCTGCTGAAATATCTCTAAAACCTTTCGTACCTTAAAAGGGCATTTAAACGCTTTGCAGGCTGATATAATTTACAAAGACTTAAAACTTATGTTCCACTTTTTATAAAATTCCGATTTCCACCTAAATAAACGCTTGGAAGGTATACTGTACATTATCTGTATGTAATTATGATTAACGGAGCTGTCAGTCAAAAATTTATACAATGCCTGATATTCGCTTCCGGCAATCTCTGTACAAAGATTTAAAATATATTTTTGTATCTCTATCGACATTTTTCTTACGTTTATACAGATGAAATATATCAGCCCTTGTGTATTATAATCAACACCCTTTATCATCAGTTTTTTAGAGTATCGGAACTCGGTCAAGCCACTTGCCCCCTTTTGCTTTTATTCTATAATGCAATTATATAAAAAACAGCAACCATTGTCAAGGTTACTGTCTATAAAAAGTTTTATCGTTTATTCTGACACGTTGTTGCTTGTGGTTCTGCTGTTTAAAACACTTTGGGTATGAAAGTATATTACCAAAGAAGTCAACGCCGTAAAATGGCATTTAAGAGCATTTAAAGGGTGTATGTCAAAATAAACCTAAACTTATATAAAATTATTTTGTGTAATTTTGTGTAATTTTTTGATATATTATTCTTTTCTCATTTGTTCAATCTTTGCAATGCTTGCAAGCTTCATTATGGCGGCGGTTCGTATAATGTCAAGTGCTTCAGCTCGACTGTATTTATACTTGCTGCACGTTTCATCAAGAAGCTCAACCAAATCATCTATATCATTCATTCCTAAACCTAAACTGAATCTCATGTTATCCTCCGATTATTGCTTATATGTTCTTTTTAATATTTTATTTTGCCTTGCTATTGCTGTTTCTCGGTCAGTGTTGCCCTGTTTCAAGCATATGTATATATCGGCAAGCTGTACAACCGTAATTTTTTCTATGCTTGAATATTCGCCGTTTTCTCAGTCTCTTTTATACGCTTCCGAATAATCGCCGTTATTGATATATAACTCCATGTATTCCTTTGCCTTATGCTTTAAATGCTCTTTTCTTGCCGGAGCATAAACCGATAGAGCAAGCTCGCCCTTTGATTTCATGGTATCACTTCCCTAATTATCATATTTCTCCTGCATAATCTTTTCTATGCTGTCATAGTTAAAGCCTGTATTATCTTCATAAACATTCAGATTGTGCGAATTTGATTTATATGCCTTCTGTGCATTTTCAACTTGCTCCAAGTTTGTCCGCCCTTCACTAAAATGACTGCTTATAACTTTTTCTATGTATTGCCAATTACAGACACTGTGCTTAACTGCTTCCTGAATGGCGTATACAATAACATCTGCTTCAACCTTTTCAAGCCATTTAATAATATTATCCTTGACTATAGGTTTTAAAGGCTCAATATTTTCTTGATACATATTTATTATCCTTTCAAGCTCTTTTTCAGCATTGGCGGCGGTCTCTATACTTCTTCTACTATTATTCTTATCTTTTATTCTTAATATATTATTCTTCTGTGTGACATTTCTGTCACTACCCCCATGACATTTTTGTCACTACCCTGTGACATTTCTGTCACTACGTTTAGTGTGGTATATTCATTAATGTTTTTTGATATGCCGGCATTCCTTTTAATATGATTTGATATAGCGATTCTTCTTTCTGTAAGATTGTTTGTTTTTCCGCCTTTGCAGTATTCGGCGGTTATATATCCTGTTTGCTTTAATTCCTGTATCTGTCGTATGACACTCCTAACAGTTATGTTCGCCCTCTTTGCTAAATAGCTGTTGCTTGCATAGCAATATCCTTTTTGCTGGGACAGGAACAGCAAATCACCATACAACAGCTTTGCGTTTGCTGTTAATCTTTCGTCATTTCTGACTTCAAGCGGCATGATTATGTAATCAATATCGCCTGTCATGATGTCATTGACGTTGTTTTCGTTCAATAGCCTTTCACCTCTTTGTTTTTTTATATTTAAGTTATTTTATAGCATTCAAGGACAATGCCGTCTTGACATTGCCCTTTTTCTGTGGTATAATACAAATACAGTGATTAAGCTTTTAACAGCTTATCAAGTATAATTCTCTGTATGTATTAAAAAAGTGTTTTCCGAATTGCTCACATGGTTAACGCTTTTTTTATTTTCTTCTTCCTGATAGTCTCGCATTTGTTTTACCTCATTTCTTTTCTGAGCTGTTCACGTGTTTTATAAAAAGGACAGTATTTTCCGCCTTTCTTCAGACATTGAAGCTCTGTAAGAACATCGCAGCCGTCAACAGATGAATTATATGCAAAGCAATCTTTAAAAACCTCTAATACCTCAGCCCTTTTATTTCTCACAACAGCCCTACCCCTTTTCACGCCTGATTATAGTATTCCGCCGCCAATACTCCCTTGACGGTAAAGCTCTGCCGGTTCTCTTTCGGCTTTTCCGTGTCAAACAATTTGCGTATCATCTGACATTGATATTCTGATTCACGTTCTGCAAGCTGTCTCTTTCGCTCTGACCGTTTTCGGCTCTGTGCTTCTTTTATTTCGGCGTTCCTGCACCATATGGCAAGCGGCAATATAAGGACCATAGAAACGTATACCGCTTCGAGAACAGCCGTTAAGATTAATTTTAACATGATTTTACACCGTCCTTTTAATATGCTTTGATTTGTCTGATTACTCCGTAGTCCTGTATTGCCGGAGTTTCTTCATACTCAAAACCGTTCTGCAATATATCAGTGAGTATGTCCATGTTTATAAGGTGTTTTGTTCCGACCGCTACATAAGGGAGTTTGCCCTCACGCTGCCACCGTCTCAGCATACTTCCTGTTATACAGCTTTTCGGGTCACTTGTTTTTATTTCTTTTACAGCTTCATCAACTGTACGCATTTTAGGTATATTCATTTTTTATTCCTCCGTCCCTGTTAAATTATTATTGGAGCATTCAGCCCCATACTTTGCAGATACACCGTATATGATACCGACATAATAAGCAGTGCCGACAATATCCCTATCAACGCATAAATCTTATGCGGCGGTTTTCTGTAGTTTAGTATTGTATAGGCAAAGGCGTCGGCTTCCATATCTTGCCGTCTATAGTCAACAATGTTTTTATTAACATCTAAATGCCCTAAAATAATATGTGCAAGCTCATGAGCTAAAGCATGAAGCTTATTTTCAGGCGAAATTTCGTTATTGATGAAGATATATTTTACATTGTCGTTCCTAAAGGTAAGTGCTTGGCGAGCTTTTGCGATATCTGATAAATTATATAGTTTTACAATATCGTCAGGGCGGTCGGGTTCATAAAATTTTATAATATATCCTAACCGATTTGCATATCTTGACAATGTTTCAAAATCAGCCTTGCCCTTTAATTCTTTTCTTACGAACCGTCTTGCGGTCTGTGTTATGTTCTCCATTGTGTTTTATCGTCCTTTCCCTGTTAATCTGCCTGTTTCAGGCTCAACAGCGATATAGCCGCCTTAAAGCCTACCTCAAAGCTTCTCCGGCAATAACTGAACACAACATCATCAAATTTGTTACTCGCTTCATTGCCTGCATCATATGACATAGCATGTAACGGCTCTATGTATTTGTTGCAATATTCCCAATAAGCCTTATTCAGTTCTTCCGTTTCAATAACATTTTTGTGTAAATCTTCGCTGTATAACTTATAATACAATGCTTCTATCAGTTTATTCTGGCTGATTTCAGTGTTTTCCATTGGTATAATTCCCCTTTCATTTCTTCTATTTTTCATTTTAATGCACCCTACAACGCATATTCAGCACTCAAAACGCTTTAGGTATGAAAGTATATTACTTGAATGCTTGACGTTGTAAAAGGGTATTTAAACGCTTTAAAACGAGTGTTGTGTTTTATGGTGGTATTATGTATATGTTTTTCATTGACTTCCTCTCTTTCTCCTATGCTGTTTGTTACGTTTTAAGAAACTTTGTCCGCAAAAAAAAGCTCGGATGGGGCAACGTTTAATTTTTCTGCAATATCAACCATTTCATTACGTCCAAAATCAACTTTACCGTTTATTCTTGCGGATAAACTTTCACGTGTCATATTGATTTCTTTAGCTAATGAAGTTATATTATAACCAGCCGCCGCCATACAAGCTTTGAATCGTTTTTTATCATCTTCAATCATATAGATTTGCACATTCTCACCCCCTTTGTTGCGTTTAGCGTAACTATATAATAACACGTTTTCCGTAACTTGTCAATACTTTTTGTTAAAAAAGTTTCGCAAAACGTATTGACATTTTTATATTTGTTGTGTATAATAAGCATATGGAATAAATGAAATGAGGATAAAATTATGAATATAGGGGATAGACTTCGACAGTTAAGAATATCGCAAAAACTAACTCAGGAAGAGGTCGGGCGTTTAATGGGAGTTAGCAAGGCGACTGTTAATCGTTATGAAACAGGCGAAATTGATATAAAAAGAACCACTGCTTTAAAGCTTGGTAGTATTCTAAATGTTTCACCTGCTTATATTATGGGTTGGACTGATACAATGGATATTGCAAATGATCCTGAAATATTAAAATGTTACAACAGTTTAAACTCTTTAGGCAAGCAAAAAGTAGACGATTTTATAAGTGATTTGTTGTATAATCCTAAATACACCGCCGCCGATGAGCAACCACATAACAGCATATCGGACGAACTGAGACCTCTCTTTAAGCAAACAATGCAGACTATGACGGATATAAAACAAAAGTAATAATACCATTTCCGCTTTGCGGCGGTTGGGTTGTGGTTGTGATTTACTACGCATAAATAAGATTAAAACAGCCGTAAAATCATATAATAAAAAAGAATGTAACAAAGAAAGGAGCTAAAACAATGTCAGTAAAATCTACAGTATTTATTCAAAAAGAGGATAATTGGTATGTTGCAACGAGTATTGAAACAGGTGTCGCATCTCAAGGCAAGTCCATTGATGAAGCTTTGAGCAATCTTTCTGAAGCTCTTTCGCTGTATTTTGAGGATAACATCCCCGAACAGCAAGAGCCTGTATTTATAACCACTTTGGAGGTAGCTGTTTAATGGGTTCTAAATATCCGGTACTACCGCCGTCAAAGGTTATAAAAACATTAGAGAAATTCGGCTTTAAATATGTCAGTCAAAAGGGCAGCCATTTGAAATATGCTAAAAACGGTTATATCGTTATTATACCAAATCATGATGAAGTGGCAAAAGGAACTCTTAAAAGCATTTTGACAATGGCACATATAGAGCTTGAAGAATTTTTACAAGAATTATAAAATAAAAAATGTCCCCTGACATACGCCAATATGAACAGGGGACGGAGTGCATACATGGTATACACCAACTACCAAAAATAGTATACCATATGCACTCTTATTTGTCAAACAATTTTTCAGATAAAAGGAGTGTTTTTTTCATGGCAACAATAAGAAAAAGAGGAAAAGGCTATCAGATAAGGGTTTTTTGCGGTACGGATATAAACGGTAAAAAGCTCATGAAAACAAAGACGTATACACCCGATTCAGGGCTTACACAAAAACAGATTGAAAAGGAATTGAACAGACAGGCAACGCTGTTTGAGGAAGATTGCCGGAACGGACTTGTGTTTAACAATAATATAACCTTTGCGGATTTTACAACATTATGGCTTAAAGAGTATGTCGAAAAGAACTTAAAGGCTTGTACCGTTGCAGGATATAAAGCTGTCCTTGATAATATTCTTATTGCTATCGGGCATATAAAGCTTACTGAGTTAAAGCCTATACATCTGATTCAGTTTTATGATAACTTAAAGGAAAAGAATATCCGAAAAGATATAAAGTATATACCATGTGACAATATAGGCGATTACTTCAAGCCGTGGAGTTTGAAAGAATTAAGCGAATTAACAGGGGTAAGCTCCACAACTTTAAGCAGTGTAAGAGCAGGAAAAAAGGTGTTACATAGTACAGCGGTTAAGCTTATGAGCTTCTTTGATAATAAAACGTTGTTTATTCAGGACGAGGGCAAAACAACATTAGCAGGAAAATCAATACTTAAATATCATAACGTCATATCCTCAATACTTACAGCGGCGGTACATTGGCAGTTTATAGCTTCAAATCCCTGTCAGCGTGTGAAAGCTCCTAAAGCAGACACAAAGGAAGCTCAATACTTAGATGATACAGATACTATAACATTAATTTCAAAGCTGAATAATGAGCCGTTAAAATATCGCACAGCCGTAATGATGTTAATTAATACAGGGTGTAGACGTGGCGAGCTTCTCGGTCTTGAATGGTCTGATATTGATTTTGATAACAGTACGGCACGCATTAACAAAGAGCTTTTATATTTGCCTGATAAGGGCTTGTTTGAAGATACCCCCAAAAACAGAACATCAAATAGGGTTATAAAGATTTCGGGTAGTATAATACAGCTCTTACAAGAATGGCAGACGGAGCAATTAAGGCAACGTCTTTTAGTTGGTGACAGGTGGGACGATTCAAACAAGGTATTTACAAATGATTTTGGTAAGCCTATACGTCCCGACACCTTTTCGGCATGGTTCAAGGACTTTGTAAGACGGTATAATCTGCCTGATATACACATACATACATTACGACATACGTCAGCAAGCTTGCTTATTGCAGACGGTACAGACATAAGAACGGTATCAAAACGGCTTGGTCATGCAAGCACATCAACCACACTGAACATTTATACTCATGCAATAAAATCAGCAGATGAAGCAGCTGCGGAAAGCCTTGACCGATTATTTAAACAGGCCTGATTTTGTCCTACTTTTGTCCAACTAATTTACAGAGAAATGATAAGAAATATAAAAATCGTGCAAGACATGAGTGCAGAAAATGGCTTAAAATCGTGGTTTTTGAAAAGTACCCAAAAATATTTCAAAAGATTAATACAGTTGGTAATGAAGAGGTCGGCGGTTCGACTCCGCTCGTTAGCTCCATAAACCCGTTCATCAGAACGGGTTTTTTTATGTCAAAAATCCCCATGTATTCAAAATATATCCAATTTGTTACAAAAAATTCATAAAAAACTATAGACAAGTTCAAAAAAATCTGATATAATTACAGAGTATAATCATAATAGGGTTATTATATATTTTTCAGAAAGGATGGATTGGCTTGGAGATTAAAAAGGTTATGCCTAAACTAAGTGCATTAATAGCTATTGCCTTGTTGGCTTCCGGTGGAGCGGCTTTTGCTGATGAAGACAAGAATACGCTTTCGGGTTACGATGTGCTTGATCAGGCTGTTGCTTTATATGAAAAGCTACAACAGTCAGAGGTCGAGATACCTGAGCCGTTATTGGAACAGGGAATTGATTCACAACTCTTAAAATCTGTAGTGCTTGGCTATGTTAACCTTGATGAGACAGAAGCTCTTGCGACAGCTCCTGAAGTGAGCAAGCAGGATGTTATGACAATTCTGTATAAAACTATCATCAACTATGACAGCAGCTATGCTATTTCTGAAGAAGAAGCTGATAATATACTGAATGACTGTTATGATAACGCATACATAGATGAGGAAAACAGACTGGCATATGCTTTTATGATAAAGCAGGGAATAATTTCAAATAATACCTCAACAGAGCCTGACAAGGCTTTGACGTGGGATAGCTGCCGTATTCTTGTTGACCTTATATATGACTATTTTATTCAGGAGACAACAGTCACTGTAAATGATGTTCCTGTTACAATGGGAGCAAATGTAGAAACAATACTGGAGACCTTCGGAGAGCCTAACCGCATTGATGAAAGTGATTACGGCTTTAAGTGGTATGTGTATAATTCAGATTATACCAGATTTGTTATGATTGGTGTTGAAGGCGACAGAGTATGTGCAGTTTATACCAATGCTTCGTCGTTTGAATATAACGGAATAAAGAGCGGAGATTTGTGTCCTGCTGTTCACTACGTTAATAATTCAAGACTGAGACTTACAATAAACGGCGAGGACAGAGTTGATTCGCTTTTATATAACCCTCGTGCCGACGGTCAGGATGATACAGTTGAGATAAATAAATTAAGAAGCCGTGAGCTTCTTGATATAATAAACGCATATAGAGCAAGACAAGGCTTAAATACATATGTGTTCAGTGATGAGCTTGCAGATACTGCATGGCTTGAATCAATGGATTACATTGGCGGATTTAAATCATCAGAAGCTTTTCAGGCAAACGGATACGATATTTTCTACGTTTATGAAAATCTTTTAAAGGAAAACAGCCCGATACTTACTGAAAATGTAAAAGAAAACACTGCGGCAGGTGTGAGTGCACCTCTTGATAATGCAGATTTGTTTGTTTCGGTTGTTGTGGATGATTCTACACAGATAAAACGTATTGTTGAGCAGGTTGATGCTTCGGAGCTTCCTCAGTATTCACTTCCTGAAGAAGAAGTGAAGGAAGAGAAGCTGTTCGGCTTTATTCCTGTGGTAAGTGCAGAAAAGGCAGAAGAAAATGAAGCAGCTCCGATTGAAGTAAAAACAGAGCCTAGCCTTGAAGAAACAGATGCGTCAAAATGTGTTGAGGGCGATGACCTAATCCTTAATATGGAGGAGAGAACCGCTGATAAATACCGTCTTGAGGTTTATGATATAGAGGCTGAGGACTATGCTGTAAACAGCTATATAACAACAGAGGATACACAGCTTTCTGTTTCGTCGGATTTACTGACACCGGGCTGTGATTATCTTGTAACCGTAAGCTCAGTTGCGGAGGACGGAACAGAATATCCGTCACAGGAGCAGGTTGTAAGCTACGGAGAGGTTGACAAGGATTCGGCTGTAAGAATAATAAGCCCTACAGATACAGAGGAGTATACAACAGATAACGATTACATAGCTCTTCAGTGGGAAAGTGACATTTACCATGATTTCTATGTTGATGTGTACAACTCAATGGGTGACTTGGTAGTAAGCTCGGTGGTTGAAAACGATGATAATGCAATTATCAGAGGAGTTGACCCGGGAGACTATTATGTTTATGTTACAGCGTTAAGACGCGGAACATTTGTTGAAAAGGCACAGGATATGGTTGCGGTTCATGTTAATTTGCCGGAGCCGGTTGTGAATGAATATATACTTGATAAAGAAGATAAATATTATTTTGTGTACGAGGATTCTGCACTTGGTGTTCTTTACTTCTATGACGAGGAGCTTGTAGATGTTGAAGAAGCAGGCGAGGTTGTTCAGAAGAAAAAGATAATTCAGAAGCAGGTTAAAGCGACAAAGGCTTACAGAAATCTTGCACAGTATCAGAGAAGAGCCGAATATACAACGGGAGATCCGACGATTCATTACATAAGTGAAAGTGAATTGGGACAAGCTATTGTTGACGGTGCTATGCAGTATCTTGGAGTTCCTTATGTCTGGGGTGGAACAACTCCGGAGGGCTTTGACTGTTCAGGTCTTGTTCAGTATGTACTAAGAGACTTGGGTGTTGAGATTGCACGTGTAACCTATGACCAGGTTAAGGAAGGTATTCCTGTTACAAAGAGCGAGCTTGCACCGGGTGATTTGATATTCTTTGCAAAGGACGGAGACATTCACCATGTCGGAATCTATATAGGCAATGATGAATTTATTCATGCACCTCGTACAGGTGATGTTATTAAGATAAGCTCACTTAATGAGACTTATTATACAGAACAATATTACGGAGCAAGAAGAATATATTAAAATAGCAGGGGACGATATAAAAATCGTCCCTGCTGACTATATCGGAATATCTGAATGAGAAGGGATGGGATATACAAATGGAGAAAAAAACATATGCTATAAAGGCGTGTACCGGTAAGGGTTACAGAAACAGAAGCAGTATTGTCATAGGATTTTTAATTGCAGCATCAATTTTATCTGTTGTTTTGCTTGTGATAGGTCTTATAAGAGGCTGGATGTATGCCGGCGGTTTTTTGATTCCTCTTGTGCTTGCCCTGACGTATATTGTAATACGTGTAAATATTGTATATCCGACATATCTGGCGTCGGATAAGAAAAACATATACATGAAGAACTGGGTAAATGATTTCCTTCCGTATGCGATGGATTTTAAAATCAAGTTTTTGCGTGAATTTATTCCGGCACAAACAAAGATTACAAAAATTCCTATAGAGGACATTGACAGCGTAATCATAGGCACAAAGAACTTTATAAAGCGTAACGGAAAAAACAATGAGTCATTCATTGCCCGCCTTGACGCTTTGGGAATAGAAAAAAAGGGAGACTACTATTTGAAAAAAACAGTTCAGAATATGGACTTGATATATATATCAACATTAGACGGAGAATGCTATTATATGCCTCTTGTTAAATTCTCACCGAGAGATGTTTCAAGAGTTCTGCAGTTTATACAGCGTTCAAATCCGGAAGCAGAAATAAAAGTAAGCAGTAAAGATTTCAGAACAAGCTTAAGAAAATAAGGAGACGCAGTCGCATGAATGACGACAAGAAAAAGAAAGAACAAAACAATCAATCGCCGATGAAAAATCCGATGTTTATATTTTTGATAATAGCCGTTATCGGAACGGTTATTTTCAATATGGCGATGACATCATATACTACAAAGCAGCAGGAAGAAATATCGTATGACGAATTTCTTACAATGGTGCGTGAGGATAAGGTTGATGAAGTAATCATACAGGCTGATAAGCTTATGATTTACGAAAAAAATCCCGAGAAAGAGCCTGTAACAACAGAAGACACAAACGAGCTTTTGAAGCTGTTTGGCGTTGATGTTGAGGGTTCTGTAGAAAAAGCAAGAAAAGAAAGCAGAAACGTATATTTTACAGGCTATCTGCCCGATGAGCGATTGTTTACAATGCTTGATGAACGTGGAGTAAAGTATTATACTCCGATAGCATATAACAATCCGATTCTTGATTTCTTCTTAGGCTGGATATTCCCGCCGCTTCTTATATGCTTGCTGTTCTTTTTCCTTACACGCTCGCTTTCAAAGCGTATGGGCGGCGGAGGAATAATGGGAATAGGACAGTCCAATGCAAAAATGTATAATATGGAAAATAAAACCGGAATTACATTTAATGATGTTGCCGGACAGGAGGAAGCTAAGGAGTCGCTGAATGAAATCGTAGACTTTCTTCATAACCCTACAAAATATACTGCAATCGGAGCAAAACAGCCTAAGGGTGCTTTGCTTGTGGGACCTCCGGGAACAGGTAAAACCTTGCTTGCAAAAGCAGTTGCAGGTGAGGCAAACGTGCCGTTCTTCTCACTTTCAGGTTCAGAATTTGTTGAGATGTTTGTCGGCGTAGGTGCATCAAGAGTGCGTGATTTGTTCAAGCAGGCAAATCAGAAGGCACCGTGTATAATCTTTATAGATGAAATTGATGCAATCGGTAAATCAAGAGATAATCAGATAAATTCAAATGACGAACGTGAGCAGACATTGAATCAGCTTCTTTCGGAAATGGACGGCTTTGATTCATCAAAGGGACTTGTGATTCTTGCCGCAACAAACAGACCTGAAATTCTGGATAAGGCACTTTTGAGACCGGGTAGATTTGACAGACGAATTATAGTTGAAAAGCCTGACCTAAAGGGACGAGAGGATATTTTGAAGGTTCACATAAAGAACGTAAAAACAGACCCGATGATTGATTTGCATAAGATGGCTCTTGCAACAAGCGGTGCAGTGGGTGCTGACCTTGCAAATATGGTAAACGAGGCGGCATTAAGAGCAGTTCGCTGTGGCAGACAGATAGTTCTTCAGGAGGACTTGATGGAGGCTGTTGAGGTAATCATAGCCGGTAAGGAAAAGAAGGACCGAATTTTATCTGATAAGGAAAAGAGAATTGTGTCGTTCCATGAGGTTGGTCATGCCCTTGCAACAGCATTGCAAAAAAACACTCAGCCGGTGCAGAAAATTACGATTGTACCGAGAACTATGGGCTCGCTTGGATATACAATGCAGATGCCTGAGGAGGAAGAGCATTATCTTATGTCAAAGGATGAAATCCTTGACCAGGTAACAGTATTCCTTGCAGGACGTGCGGCAGAGGAAATAGTTTTTGATACAAAAACAACAGGTGCTTCAAACGATATTGAGCGTGCAACAGAGCTTGTACGTAATATGATAACTCAGTACGGAATGTCGGATAAATTCGGCATGGCAGGCTTGGAGAGTATACAGAATAAGTACCTTGACGGCAGAAGCGTGTCGCACTGCTCCGAGGAAACAAAAACAGAGATTGATAATGAGATTGTTCGGGTGCTGAAGGAGCGTTATGAAATTGCAAAGCAGCTTCTTAACGAAAACCGTGACGCACTTGACAGAATTGCCGAGTTCCTTATCAGCAAGGAAACAATCACAGGCGATGAGTTTATGGAAATATTCAATCAGGTAAAGGCTGAGCGTGAACAAGAAATACAGGAAGAAACAGAAGAATAAAAATAAAATGACAGAAATTAATTCTGTCATTTTTATTAATCATCTATATCAACTAATTTTGCTATAGGTACATTAAGAGCTTCAGAAATTATAAAAAGTGTTTTAAGAGATGGGCAAAAATAACTGTTAGGACCTTCAAGTTGGGCAATATAACCTGCTGATAAATCACAGGCTTCTGCCAATTCTTCTTGGGTCATACCGCAAAGCTTCCTGTAATATGCAATTTTCAATCCGATTTTTATTAAATTCATTTTATATTGACTTTCTAACAAGTTAATCACCTCTATTATATTATTATAAACTATTTACAAATAGAGTATTATATGATAAAATATAATAATTATTAGGTATATTATAATAATACCAAAGTGAGATATAATATAAGGAGAGTAAAATGAAACTTTTAATTGCAGGTTCAAGAGGAATTGAGAATTTTGATATATCAAAGTATATTTCTTGTGAAGTCGATACAATAATTTCTGGCGGTGCAAAGGGTGTTGATTTAATAGCTGAGGAATTTGCTGATAAGCATAAATTATCAAAAATTATATTAAGACCTAAATATAACTTATATGGAAAAGCAGCGCCATTAAAAAGAAATGAAGAGCTTGTAAAGCTTGCAGATAAAGTACTTATCATTTGGGACGGAGTATCTAAAGGTACTCAATATACTATAAATTATACAAAGAAATTAAAAAAGGACTTGCAAATAGTAATCATATAAAATGACGGCATATGTATTCTGGTGTTTTCTGTTGACGATGAAATATTTTTACTTTTTAATGTATAATAAAATAGGTGATTGTTAAATTTACATTGTAGGGGCGGATTTCCATGTCCGCCCGAAAAAGGAGACAAAAATATGAAGCAATTATATGAACATATAAGACGGTTTATAGACCGTATAGCTGAAGACAGGCTTGGGCTTTATGCTGCACAGGCGTCATTTTTTATTGTTTTTTCTGTTACACCGTTTATAATGCTTCTTATAACTCTTGCCAAATATTTTCTGCCGATGGATTTGGATGTACTTCTTACTGAGATTTACAACTATATTCCAAGAAGCCTCGCTGTTGTTTTGAGTGATATTATAATGGATGCTTTTGATTCATCTGTAGGATTGATTTCAGTGTCGGCTGTTTCTGCTCTTTGGCTTGCTTCAAAGGGGATAGGTGCATTGTTTCTTGGATTAAATAATATTTTTAAGCCTGAAAAAAGCTTCGGATATATTTATACAAAAGCAGTTTCTGTTCTGTATACAGTGCTGTTGATTGCGGTGCTTGTTCTGACGGTTGCGATACTTGGATTTGGACAGTTTGTTTTTGAAAAGATTGCTCACATACCGATTCTTTCACCGTTAGTGGGAATATTAACGAGCTTACTCAGATTCAGGCATATATTGGTCATGCTTGTGCTGACCGTTACATTTGCATCATTTTATACCTTTTTGCCAAGAAATAAAAGCTTTGTAAAGCAGCTTCCCGGTGCGGCGTTTGCTGCTACAGGATGGACGGTATTTTCGCATATTTATTCAATATATATTGAATCGTTTTCGGGATATTCATATCTGTATGGCTCTCTTGCGGCAATAATTTTTCTTATGCTGTGGCTGTATATATGCATGAATATTCTGCTTTACGGTGCGGAGTTGAATAAGCTTCGAGAGGAAAATTTTTTTAAACATGAATGAAAGGCTTGTATAAAAAAGAAAACTGTGGTATAATTTATAAAAAGGGGGTCTGTATATGAACAATAAAACAACATCATCGCTTGCTGTACCGTCGTCAATGACGTCATTTAACGGTTCTTACGGCTCATATGATTCTTCGCAAAGCAGATTTTCAGGTTCATACATAGACCCATATGCACATATCATAAACCCTTTTGTAATCGTGAACGGATACGGAATTAATTTAATATGAATGCAATACACATAAACTGGTCAAAGCCGTTTTTTTTGAAAAATCACGGTGAATATAAAATTGAAGATTTTGAACTGTTTACAACTATTCTGTCTGCTTTAAAATGGAAAGAGAAGAACGGTAAAATCAAGCTGTGTGCAGATGAAACAGCAATGCAGTATTACAAAAAAAACGGTATTGCGGATATATATGATGAGCTTGAAGTGCTGACGGTTGATGAATGCATAAATCCGCAGATGTTCTGGGCGGCAGGTAAGCTTTTCGCACTTAAAAATCAAACAGCACCGATTGCTGTGCTTGATACTGATTTTATTGTATGGGATGAAATAATCTTTGATGCTTTGGGAGATTGTACGGTTATACATTTTGAGGAGCTGTATCCTGATGTATATCCGCTGTACAGTTTTTTTAACATGAAAAAAACATATAAATATCCAAACTTCAATGAAGCTCTGAATGCCTGCAATACGGCATTTTTTGTAATAAAATCACAAAAGCTGATTGATGAGTATACATCATATGCGATTGATTTTATGAATCATGCGGAGAGTGTTGATGATACACTCAGATACATGGTTTTTGCCGAACAGCGGCTTTTGAATATGTGTGCAGACAAACTTGGTGTTGAGGTAAGGTCATTTTCTACGCCTGAACGGCTGTTTCGTACAGAGGGTGACGGCTTCTTTACTCACGTATGGGGAATGAAGCAGCAAATGCGTGATAATGCAGAGCTTCGCAGAAGCTTTTGCCGACGTTGTGCAGATAGAATTAAAACGGATTTCCCGGAATATTCAGAGCTTGCAGATAAAATTTTAGCAGGGGAAATATGATTTTTAGTAAAAGTACTTGTTTTTTTTAGTGAATTGTGATATAATATTATAGGTTTGTTATATTTATTTTGAAAGGATTGAATATAAAATGAGCTTATGGAAGAAAGTTCTCCTGATTGCTGCCATCGTATTGGTGGTGCTTACAGCAGGAGGGTTATCAGTATATAATTTTATTATAGTACCAAAATACATAGAGCCGGTTTTGTCATCGGCATCGGAATTGCTTAAAGATAGTGAAATTCAGGAAACATTGACTGATCTTGCAGAGGATTTGGCAGATCAGGGAGTTATTGATAGCGGAACGCTGAAAAACTATGTGCGTAAGGCTAAGAAATATACAAAAGATTCTGATGTAATGTCAGCAAAAGGAATAGATGAAAAGGATGCGGCTGCACAAAGCGGATCAAGAATAACTACGACGGGTTCAGGAAGTAAAGCGAGTAGCGTGGTGACTTCGCAAAGATCATCTCTTGGAATTACGGAGGTAAGATCAACGGATGAAGAAGATAAAGAAAATGCAAAAATAAATCAGAGCTACAGCAAAAAGTTTTCTGAAGATAATATTTACAGTCTTGAAGAAGCTGATGAAGAATTAGAATACTCATTTGACAATGTTGTTACAGACGAAAAAAGTGCGGAGATTGAGGTTAAAGAAGCTGTAGGCTCATCAAGAGCAAGCAGACTTTATGATAAAATTATAAAAGCTATGAGTGCAAAAGAACGAGCTGTGTTCTTCAGCGTAATAGGAAAGGCTGATACAAATACATTAATTTCACTCTATCAGACATCTGATAGAGCAGGAGCAAAGCAATATCTTAAATCAATACTTGACAGCGGTGAATACAGTGAAGCAGTGGAAATATTCTTTAAATATGCTCCGCTTTTGTTAGAGGAATAAAGGAATCAGGAAGTTGGGGGATTATGCATGTTTAATCTTAATTTACGAAAGCTTGCACTTGTTTTAATAGATGGGGTAACAATAATTCTTGCGGCGGCTTTGTCGTTATTGTTACTTACGCAGATGGATGTACTTCATATTTCTATATCTGATATATATATATCTGTACTCATATTTATGTTTGTATCTCTTGCAAGCATGTTTGGGTGCAGAGTATATGTTAATATATGGCGTTTTGCCCAGATAAGTGACTTTATACGGTGTTTTACAGGTCTTACAATAGGATTTGCGATTTCCTATGTGGCTTGTGATTTATTTCCTATAATGTCCTCACATCTGCTTCTTATATTTTCATATCTGATAGCATTGTGCGGAATTGTTGTTCTGAGGACAGGCTATAGCTGGCTGTACGGTTTTATGAGAAGAAGCTCGCAGGCGGGTAAAATTCCTACACTTATCGTAGGAGCCGGTATTGCATCGCACAGAATGATTTCTGAAATGCTTGAAAATGTGTGCGATTATGATCCTGTATGTGTTGTTGATGATGACACAACAAAACAGAACCTGACTGTAAGAGGTGTAAAGGTTCGTGGTACAGTAAATGATATTCCTGAGCTTTGCAAGGAGCTTAAGATAAAATCAATACTTATTGCTATTCCGTCTCTTTCAGCGAATGACAGAAAAAGAATACTTGATATATGTTCGCAGACAACGGCTGAAATAAAAACACTGCCGTATATTCATGAAATAATAAATGCAGATCAAGGGCTTCTTGCACAGACTCAGTCAATAAAAATTGAAGACCTGCTCGGCAGAGATGTTGTAACCTTTGATAACAAAAATGTTGCGGCTTTAGTTAACGGTCGTGTTTGTATGGTGACAGGCGGAGGCGGTTCTATCGGTTCTGAGCTTTGTCGTCAGATTGCAAAATATAAACCGAGGAAGCTTATAATTTTTGATATATATGAAAATAATGCATATGAAATTCAACAGGAGTTGATAAGAGTTTACGGAAATACGCTTGATTTGTACGTAGAAATTGGCTCAGTAAGAGATTATCAGAAGCTTGATTCTGTATTTAATACATATAAGCCTCAGCTTGTGTTCCATGCAGCTGCACATAAACACGTTCCGCTGATGGAAACAAATCCCGAAGAGGCTGTTAAAAATAATATTGCGGGAACGTTTAATGCGGCAACTCTTGCAGAGCTTTACAAGGTTGAAAGATTCATACTTATTTCAACCGATAAGGCTGTAAATCCTACAAATGTGATGGGTGCAACAAAGAGATGCTGTGAAATGATTGTTCAGGATATGGCACAGCATTCGACTGTAACTAAATTTATAACAGTAAGATTTGGAAATGTGCTTGGTTCAAACGGTTCGGTTATTCCGCTGTTCGAAAAACAGCTTGAAAACGGTGGACCGCTTACAGTAACACATCCTGAGATTATCAGATATTTTATGACAATCCCCGAAGCAGTATCGCTTATCCTTCAGGCGGCATCGGAAGCAAGTGGCGGTGAGATTTTCGTGCTTGATATGGGTGAGCCTGTAAAGATAGTAACGCTTGCAGAAAATCTGATACGACTTCACGGTAAGGAGCCGTACAAGGATATAGAAATTAAATTTACAGGACTTCGTCCGGGTGAAAAGCTTTATGAAGAATTACTTATGGATGAAGAGGGACTGACATCTACTGATAATAAAAAGATTTTCATAGGTAAACAGATTTACGTTAATGAGGAAACCTTCCTTGATTCACTGAATGCAATAAAGAAGCTTGCTCAGAATAACGAAAAGGATGCAATTATTGAGCTTCTTGCACAGATTGTTCCGACATTTAACCATAAGACAAATGAATAAAAAAACTGCGGTATACGCAGTTTTTTTATGCTTTTTCAAGTGTAAATGTAAATTTAGTGTATTTTACGTCAGAGCCTTCCTTTGCATCTACGCTTTCAACCCATATTTTTTGTTTGTGTAGTACAAGAATGTTTTTCACCATGGAAAGACCTAAGCCTGCACCGCTCTTGTCGGTTGCACGTGATTTATCTGTTTTGTAAAAACGGTTAAATATACTGCTTATATCACCTGATGCAATTCCTGCACCGAAGTTCCCTATAGAAACATGAACCTTGTGGCGTTCAATCCACGTTGAAATTCCTATTACGGTGTTGGGATATGAGAACTTTATTGCGTTGTCCATTATATTCAGTATTACACGTTTAATAGAGTCTTTATCTGCAAGAACCTTTAAGTCGTTGGATTTGAAGTCAACGTTCAAATCTAAGCTTCTGTCGCATATTTTGCTTTCAAGCTCAATTATACAGGTGCGGATAAGCTCATTTACATCAAATTCCGTTATTTCAAGCTTGTATTCGCTTGAAGACATTTTTGACATTTCAAGCATATCGCTAACAAGCTTTGTAAGGCGTTTTGATTCCTCAAGAACTATGCCCAGATAGTATTCATGCTTTTCAGGAGGAATTGTCCCGTCAAGGATTCCTTCCACAAATCCTGAAATACTTGTCATAGGCGTTCTCAGCTCATGCGATACGTCGCTTATAAATTCGGAACGCTGTTTTTCAAGGTTTTCAATACTGTCTGCCATAAAGTTAAAGCTTGATGCAAGCTGACCGATTTCATCGCTTGTATTAATTTCAACACGCTTTCCGAAATTTCCTGCCGCAATATCACGTACTGCGTTGTTTATCTGAGTAATTGGCTTTGATATACTTTTTGACTGAAAATAAATCAGTATAAACGCCACAGAAAGAGATGCTGCGGCAGTAATCAACAGAATATATATTAATTCGGTTGCTGTACGTCTGACCTCGGGAAGCGGCAAATTAAAGAATGCGCTTCCTATTCTTGTACCCTGATAGTCGATAGGGAATCCTACGGTAAGAACCTCTTTGCTGTATTCCCCGTTAAATGTACCCTTTTTTACAAGTCTGTTTTTTTCTTCAAGCTCTTCGATATATTCCTGCGGTACGCTGTCTATTACGGCAGTACTTTCGGTAATATCGCCGTTATTATTTACTATAACTATATCCGAATGCATAAAGTCACTCCAGAAATCAAGAGTGCTTTTGAATGCATTTCTTGCACGGAAGTCATTTTCATTTATCTGCGTTGCAGCAGTCCAGTGTTCAACAGTATCAGACAGAGCCATAACCTCGGCTACCATTCGTCTTTGGTTGGAGGACTGCACAAAAATCCCTACGGACAAAGCAACAAACACCATGACAGCAACAAGCACCAGTCCGTAGTTTATTACAAGCCGTTTAAAAATTGACATTTTTTTTCTCATCTTACTTCAAATTTATAGCCTACGCCCCAGACTGTTTTTAGCTGCCAGTTTGATTCTGTTACAAGCTCAAGCTTTTCTCTAAGACGCTTGATATGCACATCTACCGTTCTTGAATCGCCGAAATAATCAAAGCCCCAGACTTCTTCAAGAAGCTGTTCACGTGTGAATACTCTGTTCGGGTTTGATGCAAGGAAGAACAAAAGCTCAAGCTCTTTTGGAGGAATCTCCATTATTTTGTCGTTTATTTTCAGTTCATAGTTTGAAAGGTTAATTGACAAGTTTACAAAATTAATCTCCTGCTGAGCTGTTGAGTCCTTTGAATCTGAACGTCTAAGAACTGCTTTGACTCTTGCTATAAGCTCCTTTGTTTCAAACGGCTTTACCATGTAATCATCTGCGCCAAGCTCAAGACCAAGCACCTTATCAAAGGTTTCGCCCTTTGCCGTAAGCATGATGATTGGTGTGTTTGATGTTTTTCTGATTTCACGGCATACATCCCAGCCGTCCATTTCAGGCATCATTACGTCAAGTATCAGTATTGACGGTGCTTCGGATTTGAATTTTTCAAGTGCTTTTTTACCGTCGTTTGCGGTGATAACTGTAAAGCCCTCTTTTTCAAGATACAATTTTATAAGCTCTACAATGTGAGCGTCATCATCTACTACAAGTATTTTATTGTTTGGCATTTTATTACCTCCTGTATATTAATATTTTATACTTCGTGTGAGCTTCACAAAGATGTTTTTTATGTTACTATATCCATATTATAACACACAAATAAAAAATAATAAAGAGTATTGCGGAAAATTTTTTGTGTTTAAATCAGATTAAAATACAGATTTTACAAATTATTAATATTACATTCACATAATTTAAAATTTTGTCGTTTTGATTTACGTCTTTTAGCTAACTATTTTCGTAAAAAAACTTGCAATTTAATTTTGTATGTGATATACTATAAGATGAAGATATTTTAAACAATGGGGGTAGAATATGTATTCGAGGATTTTTAAACGTTTTTTTGATATAGTAATAAGTGCAGTGGCGTTGATTATTACATCTCCGATTTTATTAATTCTGGCAGCCTTGATTAAACTTGATTCGAAAGGACCGATAATATTCAAACAAAAAAGATTAGGTCTTAATGGAAAAGAATATGATATATACAAGTTCCGTTCTATGTGTGTAGGTGCAGAAAGAAGCGGTGTATATTCCGATTCCGGTGATCCTAGGTTAACAAGGGTAGGAAGGATTATACGTGCAACAAGCTTGGATGAATTACCTCAGCTTGTCAATATGCTCAAAGGTGATATGTCGTTAATCGGTCCAAGACCTCCTCTTACATATCATCCATGGACTATTGAAGAATATACCGATGAACAGAAAAGAATGTTTGATGTTCGTCCGGGTATGACAGGATGGGCACAGATAAACGGAAGAAAAGATGTTGAGTGGAATAAAAGAATAGAACTTAATGTGTGGTATGTAGACAATATTTCGTTTTTGCTGGATGTAAAAATATTCTTTGTTACAATATTTAAAGTATTATCAAATGCAGATAATGAAAATAAGGGTGAGACTGCGGTAAGCAAAGGAGAGCAAAATGTCCCTGAAATTGATGTACATAACAAATAAAACAGATGTTGCGAAAATAGCTGAGTTGTCGGGAGTAGACAGGATATTCATAGATCTTGAGGTTATAGGAAAACAGGAACGTCAGGGTGGTATGGATACGGTTCAGTCGAAGCATAACATTGAAGATATAAAAAAGATAAAGTCGGCTCTTACAAAAGCAGAACTGCTGGTAAGAACAAACCCCATACATATTGGCTCAAAAGAGGAAATAGATCAAATTATAGCCAATGGGGCGGATGTGATTATGCTTCCGTATTTTAAAACTGTTTCAGAAGTGGAAACGTTTTTGAAATGTGTAGACGGAAGAATAAAAACTTGTTTATTGTTCGAAACACCTCAATCTGTAGAATGTGTAGACGACATATTGGCGCTCGATGGCGTTGATGAAGTTTTCATAGGACTTAACGATTTGAGCCTGGGTTACGGAAAGAAATTCATGTTTGAGTTGCTGTCTGACGGAACGGTAGAAAAGCTGTGTTTAAAATTTAAACTAAAGGGAATACCATATGGATTTGGTGGAATAGCCGCCATAGGAACCGGAACGCTTCCGGCAGAGTGTATACTGAAGGAGCATTACAGATTAGGCTCGACTTGTGTTATTTTGTCCAGAAGCTTTTGTAATTATGAAAAGATAGATGACCCGGAAAGACTGGAAGAGATATTCCAAAGCGGATTAAAGTGTATGCGTTCTTTTGAAGAGGAGATAGAGATACACAGTAGATATTTTGAACAAAACGAAAGCAAGTTAAAACAATATGTACATAGTATAGTTGGTTGATGGTTAAGGTTTGATATGAAAATTTTACTTACAGGTGCATTTAATTACTCGAAAGAGAATATAAAAAGCATAGAGGGACTTGGGTTTGATATTACTTTTGTTCAGTATGAAAAGGATAAGGTTGAAAATCCTGCTCAATATGATGCGGTGGTATGTAATGGTCTGTTTCTCTATAATGATATAAAAGAATTTTCAAATTTGAAATATATACAACTTACAAGTGCCGGATATGATAGAGTGCCTATGGATTATGTTTTAAAACAAGGTATTGAAATTCGTAATGCAAGAGGTGTGTACAGCATACCCATGGCAGAATGGGCGGTTTTAAAAATTCTTGAAATATATAAAGATAGTAAAGGATTTTACATAAAGCACGCAGAAAAAAAATGGGACAAGAATAGAAGCCTCCTCGAATTGTACGACAAAAACGCATTGATTATAGGTTGCGGAAACATAGGAACTGAAATCGCAAAACGACTTAACGTATTTGGCGTGAATGTTGTTGGCGTGGATATTGCAGAGTTTGAGTCAGAATATTTTAGTAAAATCAGTAGTTTTAGCGAATTAGACAAAGCTCTAAGCTGTGCTGATATTGTGATTTTGACAGCTCCGCTTACAGAGCAAACAAAATATATGATTAATGCTGAAACCATTTTAAGTATTAAAGATAATACTGTGCTTATAAATTTATCAAGAGGTGATTTGATAAACGAATTGGATTTGATTGATGCGATTGAAAACAATAAGTTTTTAGGCGTGGCATTAGATGTGTTTGAAACGGAGCCTCTGGAAAAAAACAGCAGGCTTTGGGATATGGATAATGTTATCATAACACCGCATAATTCGTTTGTAGGGGAAGGAAATCAACATCGTATGTTTGATGTTATGTTTAAGAATATGAAGGAGTGGTTAAGTGGGAAATAATAAAAAATTTATTCTTGTATCTCCAAAAAACAGAACGTCCTATAATTTTCGGGGTGATTTGTTAAAAACCATAATCAGTAAAGGATATGATGTTAAGGTTACAGGGCCAAATAAAGATAACATAGAGCGTATATTGGAGTTGGGAGTTTCTTTTGAAGAAATAGAAATGAACAAAAATGGTTTAAATCCTATAGCGGATATTAAATATATGCTCAAGTTGATAAAGTTATTTATAAAAGAAAAGCCTGATGTTGTATTGGGGTATACAATAAAGCCTGTAATATATGGTTCTATAGCAGCCAAACTAGCTGGTATAAAAAATATTAATGCAATGATTACAGGAGTAGGATACACGTTTATATCAACAACGATGAAAGCACGGTTGATAAATGCTCTTGTAAAGCTGATGTATAAGGTGAGTTTGAGTGCAGCTGATAATGTCATTTTTCAGAATAAGGATGACTGTAAAGAATTTATAGAATTAAATATTGTCAAAAAGAAAAAATGTCACATTGTAAATGGTTCCGGAGTGAATTTGGATAGATACGTGGGAGAGGATTATCCCGATGATATAACATTTTTCATGCTATCCAGAGTGATGAAGAGTAAAGGTATAAGAGAATACCTGGAAGCGTGTAAAATGGTTAAAGGACAATATCCGGAAACTAAATTTATGTTGTTGGGTGCTGTGGAAAATATTCAGGATTCTTTGACAATGGATGATTTACAAAAATACATAGATGACGGTATAATTGAGTATTACGGAGAGACTGATAACGTATGTAAGTTTTATAATATGTGTTCGGTATATGTTCTTCCGTCATACAGAGAAGGAACTCCGAGAACAATACTTGAAGCTATGGCGATGAAGAGGGGTATAATAACCACTGATACTCCGGGATGCAGAGAAACTGTCAAAGATGGAGTAAACGGATTTCTTGTCCCTGTATGTGACAGTAAAGCCATTGCGGAAAAAATGATATATTTCATAAACAATCCTGAACAGATAACAGCAATGGGACATGAAAGCTATAAATATTGTGAAGAAAAATTCGCAGTAGATAAAGTAAACAGTAGTATGTGTAGTATAATGAATATATAAAAGGAGAATAAACATGAACAACTTATATGAAAAGATATTATCCGGAAACGAAAAAATCTCGTTAGTTGGTCTGGGTTATGTGGGTATGCCTATTGCGGTAGCTTTTTCAAAAAAGGTAAAGGTTCTTGGTTTTGATATTAATGCAAAGAAAATTGAATTATACAAAAACGGAATAGATCCTACAAATGAAGTCGGAAATAAAGCTATAAGCGAATGCTCGGTTGATTTCACAAGCGACCCTGAAAGACTCCGTGAGGCTAAATTTCATATTGTTGCAGTTCCTACACCGGTTAATGATGATAAGACGCCGGACTTGTCGCCTGTGGAAGGAGCAAGCAGAGTGTTAGGAAAGAGTCTTACTAAGGGTTCTGTTGTTGTGTATGAGTCAACTGTATATCCGGGTGTTACAGAGGATGTATGCATTCCTATACTCGAGCAGGAAAGTGGCTTGAAATGTGGAGTGGATTTTAAAATAGGATATTCTCCGGAAAGAATAAATCCGGGTGATAAGGTTCACAGACTTGAAACAATAACGAAGATTGTATCGGGAATGGACGAAGAAACTCTTGATGTTGTTGCAAAGGTTTATGAGCTTGTCGTAGAAGCAGGTGTTCATAGAGCTCAGAGTATAAAGGTTGCGGAAGCAGCAAAGGTTATTGAAAACAGCCAGAGAGATATAAATATTGCATTTATGAATGAGTTATCTATAATATTCAATAAAATGGGCATAGATACAAAATCGGTACTTGAAGCTGCAGGTACAAAGTGGAATTTCTTGAAATTCTATCCAGGACTTGTAGGTGGTCACTGTATAGGTGTTGACCCTTATTATCTTACATATAAAGCTGAAATGATGGGTTATCATTCACAGATTATACTATCGGGAAGACGAATTAACGATGATATGGGAAAATATGTGGCTGAAAATATTGTGAAAAATCTTATAAAGGCTGATACGCCTGTTAAGGATGCAAATGTAGCAATTCTTGGATTTACATTTAAGGAGGATTGTCCTGACACAAGAAATACAAAAATAATAGATATAGTAAATGAGTTGAAAGAATATGGTATAGAACCGGCAATTTGCGATCCCGTGGCAGATGCAGAAGAAGCAGAAAAGCTTTATGGAATGAAATTTGTTGATATAAACAGCGTAAAGAATATGGACGCAGTAGTTATTGCAGTATCTCATAAAGAATTTATGGACATGAACCTATCAGATTTTGACGCTATGTTTAAGAATGTTGATACCGATAAAAAGATATTGGTTGATATAAAAGGAATACTTAACAGAAAAGAAGTTGAAACAAAAGGATATAGTTATTGGAGGCTGTAATCTATTATAGAGTTATGTAGAAAGGATGAATTGTAATATGAAGCTGATTGAAATCGAAGATTCAAATTCAATAAAAAAAATTCTGGAAGATAATCCGCAATATAAAGAATGTTTATTTTCAAGAGGATATTTTATAACACAGAATGCTAATGTAAATTCTGATGAATATCCATTTTACGGACAATGGACTACAAAAAAGATAAATAATCATATTGCATATATACATAAAGATCAAGATTATTGTATTTACAAAAAAGATGATGTTACGTTTTTGTTGATTGGTCATGCCTATAATCCATTTAATGAGGAATATATTGAAGAAAACTTACTCAGAGAAGTAGCCGAAAAGTATTCAATATCCCAAAAAGATTTTTTTGAATCTATAAATGATTGGACTGGTATATTCTGCTTATTTGTGTTTGATAAAGAAATTCTCGCAGTTCAGGATTGCTCAGGTATTAAAGCACTTTATTATGGTGTAATAAACAATTATTCATGCTTCACCTCACATCCGCAGTTAGCTGCTGATATTTATAATCTAAAAATAGATCCTTTTGTTCATAAATTAGTCAGCAATAAATTTTATAATATAGGTAACAGATATTTACCGGGTGATTTATCTCCTTATAAGGAATTGAAAAGGATAGGTGCAAACGTTTGTCTGATATGTGATGAAAACAACGCTATGTCCATAAAAAGATTTTATCCCCTTTGTGAACATTATGAATGTAAAACAAAGGAAGAATACGAAAAAGGTATTAAAGAGGCTTATCGTATTCTTAATAAAAACCTGGAGTTGATCTCAAAAAAATGGCCCGATTCCGCTATTTCTCTTTCGGGCGGTACCGATAGTAAAACAACGCTTGCCTGTGCAAATGGATTATACGATAAATTCAAATATTTTAGTTTTCAGTCAAAAGATACTGAAGTAACCGATTCTAATGCGGCCCGAGATATATGTAATAAAATTAATCTGAAGCATGAAATCTATAAAATACCGTCAAATAATGAAGATATTGAAGATTTCGATATTTTAAAATCAATAATAGTTCACTCTTATGGCTATGTGCGCGGGTTGAAGGACAGCGAAATACGAAAACATATTTTCTTATATAGAGCAAATTACTTTGAAACAGAAGTTAAATCATGGATATCAGAAATTGTAAGAGTGTTTTTTGAAAGAAAATATGAAATAAAATTCCCCGAGCGTTTAACAGAACGCCATTTCAGTATTTTCCAGACACGATTCTTCGGTTCTCCCAAGCTACTTAAAGAATCGGATAGAATATATAAGGAATATATGAAAAAATTTGATTTGGAAAATAAAAAATTTAATTTTGAACACACAGATTTATATTATTGGGAAGTACGAATGAGCAGTTGGGGAATGATGGTTACACAATCATTGGACATTTGTCACAGGATTACATTCCCATTTAACAATCGACGTCTGGTTGAACTTATGTTATCATTACAGCGTGAACTCAGAAAAAATGATACTGCGCATAATGATATCATAAAAATTGCGAATTCTGATATATATAAAACAAATATACATATAAAAAACAACTACTTCCATTCAAACAGAATTTTATTGGAAAAACTATATTATTACTATAGAACATGGTATAAACGTTAGAAAGGATTTATTATGGGATACAAGCATTTAAAATTTTCTGAAAACAGTTTGTTTTTGGTAACCGGAGGTGCCGGTTTTATCGGTTCAAATTTATGCGAAGCAATTCTTGGTATGGGATACAAGGTACGTTGCTTAGATGATTTATCTACAGGAAAACAAGAAAATGTAGATTTATTCATTGACAATCCGAATTATGAATTTATAAAAGGTGATATAAGAGATTTGGATACTTGTCTAAAAGCAACGAAAGGTGTTGATTATGTTCTTAATCAAGCTGCGTGGGGAAGCGTACCGAGAAGTATAGAGATGCCTCTTTTATACGAAGAAATTAATATAAGAGGTACACTTAATATGATGGAAGCGTCCAGACAAAATGGTGTCAAAAAATTTGTGTATGCTTCAAGTTCGTCGGTTTATGGTGATGAACCTAATTTGCCGAAAAAGGAAGGCAGAGAAGGAAATCTTCTCTCCCCTTATGCACTTACAAAAAGAGTAGATGAAGAATACGGAAAGCTGTATACAAAGCTTTATGGTCTTGATACATATGGTATGCGTTATTTCAATGTATTTGGAAGACGTCAAAATCCGGATGGTGCATATGCCGCAGTTATTCCGAAATTCTTAAAACAGCTTATAAATGATGAAGTTCCCACAATAAACGGAGACGGTAAGCAATCAAGAGATTTCACATATATAGAAAATGTCATAGAAGCAAACTTAAAAGCCTGCCTTGCACCTCATGAAGCCGCAGGAGAAGCATTTAATGTTGCTTATGGAGGCAGAGAATACCTTATAGATATTTACTATGGACTTACAGCGGCTTTAGGAAAAGACATAGAACCTGTTTTTGGTCCTGACAGAGCAGGTGACATTAAGCACAGTAATGCAGATATATCAAAGGCAAAAGAGCTTTTGGGATATGATCCCGAGTATAGCTTTGAAGACGGAATAAAGCTTGCGATTGAATGGTATAAGAAGAATTTATGAGTAAAGAGAGGAAAGTAGGATGATTGATTTAAGAAAAATATTTAGCAGACGATTTCGTGGGAAAGTTATGTATGCACTATCATTTTTGCCAGATAAAATGTATCTCAGAATATTTTATTTTGCAACAACCAGAAAAATGATTGATTTTAAAAACCCTAAATTATTTAATGAAAAACTGCAGTGGTTGAAGGTAAATGACAGACATCCTGAATATGGTAAGCTTGTAGATAAGCTTGCTGTGAGGGAGCATATATCAAAAGAGCTGGGAGAACAATATCTTTTCCCGCTTTTAGGCTATTGGAAAACGTTTGATGAAATAGATTTTTCAAAACTCCCTAATCAATTTGTTCTTAAATGCAATCACGATTCCGGAAGTACAAAGGTTATCAAAGATAAATCAGCCCTAACATCAGAAGATATAAAAAATTTAGAAAAACATTTTTCAATAAAACTTAAACGTGATTTTTATTATGCAGGACGAGAATATCCATATAAAGGGTTAGACCGTTATATTATAGCAGAAGAATTAATGATAGACAAAAAAAATCCAGATAAGAGCATAGAAGACTACAAATTTTTCTGTTTTAACGGAGTGCCTAAAATTATGTATGTAGTCACTGACAGAAGTACAGATTGCAGATTTGACTATTTCGATATGAATTTTAATCGTCTTAATATTCAATATAACTATCCAAACTCTGACAAGATAATAGAAAAACCTGAACTTTTCGAAGAGATGAAAGAGATTGCGACGAAACTGTCAAAAGGAATGCGGCACGTTCGTATTGATTTATATGAAATTAACGGAAAAATTTATTTTGGGGAATATACATTTTTTACAGGAGGAGGGTTTCAGTTATTTCACCCTCATGAATGGGAAAAACGTATGGGAGATTGGATTGATTTGTCATAGTCTCCGGGTAAAAATTGAGGACAGTAATAATGAAAATATTATTTATAACTTCTTCTCCGATGAGAAGCGATAACTCAATCGGAAATACATATGCGAATTTATTTGAAGCGTTGGGAGATAAATGTGATTTTTACAGCCTATACTGCAGATCTCAGCTTCCTGATAATGGATATATAAAACGATATTTCCAAATAACTGAAAAACAGATTTTATTAAGCCTTTTGAACTCTTCAAATTTGGTGGGACGGGAATTTACGGAAATCGCTGAAACTTCTGATAATAAAACTGAAAAAATAGATTTTATCAAAAAAGCATGCTTGAAAAATTTCTGGCTTTTAAAGGAATTAATATGGAGAACCAACAAGTGGAAAAATAAAAATCTTAATAATTTTTTAGATAACTGTAATCCTGATATAATATTTGCACCGTTAGTTGCAAACACTGAACTGAATAATATTATACTTTATGCGAAAAAACAGCTTGGATGTAAGCTTGTAACTTATGGTTGGGATGACGAATATACATTGAATCAGTTTTCTGTATCGCCTATGTATTGGATTAAAAGACTGTATAAGAGAAAATCATTAAGAAAAGTGGCATTGAATTCTGATAAAATATATGTTATATCTAAACAACAAAAAGAAGTATATGATAAATGCTTCAATAAAGATTGTGTTATTCTGACAAAAGGGGGAGATTTTGATTTAAAACCGACTTATTCCCAAAATGAAATAATAAAATTTGTTTATACTGGAAATTTGGGGACGAATCGTTGGAAATCACTTGTTGTTTTGGGAAATGCACTGAAAAAAATTAACGAAGATACAGTAAAAGCACAGCTTTTTATATACAGTCAGACTGCTCTGACGAAAAAAGCAATTGATTGTATGAATATAGAGAATACATCCTTTTTTATGGGCAGAGTTTCACATAATGAAGCAATAGCGGAGCAAGCAAGTGCAGACGTATTGCTTCATGTAGAATCATTCAAATTAAAAGCACGCAAACAGGTTCGGCTTTCGTTTTCTACAAAATTAGTGGATTATTTTCATCAGGCGAAGTGCATTTTTGCAGTTGGCCCGTCCGAGGTTTCTTCTATGGATTATCTTATAAAAAATGATGCGGCGATAACCGCAGTAAATAAAAAAGAAATTGAAGAAAAACTTCGTATGATTATTGAGAGTCCGGAGATTATCAAAGAATACAGGAGTAAGGCTTGGGAGTGCGGTAAACGTAATCATCAGATTGAAAAAATACAACATGATTTGTATTGCGATTTTAAGGAGATTTTAAATGAAAATTCTTCAAATTAATGCAGTATGTACTTTTGGAAGTACAGGAAGAATTGCATACGAGATGGCAAAGGAAATTGAAACATACGGGCATGAATATTATCTTGCGTACAGTAATGGTGCGGAATTGCTTAATTCGTGCAAGAACTATAAGATTGGCGGTGTTTTTGGTAAAAAGCTTCATGCTTTATTGGCAAGAATTACAGGGAAACAAGGATATTTTTCATCTTATTCAACACGGAAGCTTATTCGATATATAAAAAAAGAAAAAATAGAACTTGTTCACTTAGGGAATTTACATGCTAATTATTTGAATATAAAAATTTTATTGCGGTTTTTAGCAAAAGAAAATATTCCTACAGTTATCACTTTGCATGACTGTTGGTTTTATACGGGTAAGTGTTGTCATTATACAGTGGAAAACTGTGACAAGTGGCAGATACAATGCAATGATTGCCCCAGAAAGCATAAGGACATACCAAGTTGGTTTTTTGATCGTAGTCGCAGGATGTATGAAGATAAAAAACATTGGTTTGGAAATATTAAAAATTTGGCTGTCATAGGGGTTTCTGATTGGATAACCTATGAAGCTTCAAAGTCATTTTTTAAAGATATTGCAGTAATAAAACGTATATATAATTGGATAGATACTGATATATTTAAACCTATATCTATTGATAAAATAAAAGAGCTACAAAATAAATATGATTTAGAAAACCGATTTGTTATATTAAGTGTTGCTTCGGGTTGGTCAGATTCAAAAGGATTGAATAAAATCATAGAACTGTCGTCTATGCTATCGGACGATGAGGTTATAGTATTGATAGGAATGACTAATTTAAAAGAAAAAATTTCTGATAATGTAGTCTGTACAGGGCATATAAAAAACACATATGAGCTAGCAACATGGTATTCTTTGGCAGACTGTTATGTGAGTACATCCTTGGAAGAGAGTTTTGGATTGACTGTGGCAGAGGCACAGGCGTGCGGAACGCCGGCTGTTGTATATAATTCAACAGCGTCACCTGAATTAATACAAGAGGGTTGCGGATATATAGTTGATATTAATGCTTCAGCTACAGATTTTTATGATTCTATTAAAAAGGTACGTATAAAAGGTAAAGCTGCGTTTGGTGCAAGTTGTATAGAGAATGTAAAAAAGAATTTTAATCAGCAAAAAAATATAAAAAAATATATTGAGGTATATGAGGAAATTATAAAGTTAAAGAAAGAGACAGATTAAAATGGGTATTATAGAGCTTTATTTAATATTTGTTTTAGGATTAGGATTTATTTTGAAATTTTCCAATGCTAAAGATAGAAACAAATATATATTTATTTCCATGTTTGTCATGTTTGTAATTTTAGCATTACGACATAAAAACACAGGGACTGATACAGCAACGTATATTAATGCCTTTGAGCGTTTTTCAAAATATTCCTTTACAGATATTATAAGGATTTTCTTTAATGGTGACCAAAAAGACCCTACTTATTATTTTACCGGTTGGGTATTTTCAAGATTAACGAAAGAGCCACAGCTGTGGTTGGCTTTTTTGTCGGCAATATTTTGTTTGGTTATAGGTATATTAATTGCAAAAGAGTCAAAAGCACCTTCTCTTAGTATTGTTATATTAATAACATTGGGTTTTTTTGGCTTTAGTATGACCGGACTTAGACAAACTGTTGCTATGTGTATATTGATATTATCTTATGAATTTATAAAACGAAAAAAACCCATTCAATTTATATTGTTGGTATTATTTGCAAGTTTATATCATAATACAGCACTGGTTTTTCTGATAGCATATCCTGTTTCACATATGAAGCTTGGGAAATATCATTTTTTTGCGGCGATTATAACTTTTGTTATTTTTATTTTATTTAAGAATCAGCTTAGAAATTTTCTTGGCAATATTTTGCAGGAAGAACGTTATCAAGGATATTGGGCAGACGAGGTAAGCACACTTACGTTGTCGGGATTTATAATACAGGTATGTATTTTTACATATACTGTCTTTTATTACAAAAAGGCGATACAAAATAATCCTGATATAATAGTTATGTACAATATGGCATTTATAGGGTTGATGTTTCAACTGTTTTCGTCCTTTATTGCGGAGTTTTTCAGAATCAGCATGTATTTTTCGGTTTTTAATATTATACTGATTCCTGAGGCATCTTATTGCGAAAAAAGATATAATATAAGGACATTATTTCAATTAGCATTATTTTTTGTATTATTATTTTATATGTATAAAGACGGATTGTCTTATTATGAATTTTTTTGGAAGACAACGCCAAAAACATATTAACGAATTTTAGGGAGGATTTGAATAAATGAAAGTAGTTCAAATAAATTCTGTATGCAATGGCAGTACAGGGAAAATAGCAGTTGGTATTAGTAAAATAATGACTGAAAAAAATATAGAAAATTATATTTTTTATGGTGCAGGTAAGAGTGATTACATATTAGGAAAAAAATTTGGAAATAAATTGTATTTAAAGGCAAATATATTAAAATCAAGAATTTTCGGAAGACATGGTTTTTATTCTCACATTGCAACTGCTTTAATGATAAAAAAATTAAAAAAAATTAATCCTGATATAATACATCTTCATAATATACACGGTCATTATATTAATGTGAAAATGTTATTTAATTATATAAAAAAAGAAAATAAAAAAGTAATTTGGACTTTGCATGACTGTTGGAGCTTTACAGGACATTGTGCTTATTTCGATTATGCAGAATGCTCAAAATGGCAAACGGGCTGCTACGATTGCGGAAATATAAGGAACTATCCGCGAAGCTGGTTTTTTGATAGAAGCCAAAGCTTATATAAAATTAAACAGCAAATCTTCTGCGGAGTTAAAGATTTAACTATAATTACACCAAGTAAGTGGCTAACTGATTTAGTGAAGAAATCTTTTCTGAAAGATTATTCGACTATGGTTATAAATAACGGTATAAATTTAGATATATTTAAACCCACAGAAAATAATTTTCGACAAAAATATAATTGTGAAAATAAAATTATACTGCTTGGAGTGGCGTTCGGTTGGGAAAGTCGAAAAGGATTGAATGTTTTTTTTGAATTAGCGAAAAATTTAGATAATAATTATCAGGTTGTACTTGTGGGAACAGATTATATCGTTGATAAGTATCTTGCTGATAATATAATATCCATTCACAAAACACAAAATCAGCAGGAATTAGCTGAGATATATTCAGCCGCAGATATGTTTATAAATCCTACATTGGAGGATAATTTCCCTACGGTAAATCTTGAAGCACTTGCCTGTGGAACTCCTGTGATTACGTTTAATACAGGCGGAAGCCCGGAAACTGTTGATGAAAATACTGGTTTTGTAGTTGAAAAGGGTAATGTAGATGAGTTGCTTGAAAAAATTTTGGAAATAGCAAAGAACAAAAAAGAAAACTATTCTGAAGCGTGTATTGAAAGAGCAAATAGATTGTATAATGAAAAAATTAAATTTACAGAGTATTTGAACCTGTATAGTGGAGAATGATGGGAATGTCAAAGAAAAGATTATTATTTTTTATAAATACACTTTCCGGTGGTGGAGCTGAAAAAGTACTTATAGATACTGTTAATAATATGGATAAACAGAAATTTGATATTACACTTCAGACTATTATAGATTATGGTATTCATAAAGAAAAGTTAAATAAAGATGTCAACTATAAATCTATAATTAAAACAAAAAATCCATTTATACAAAAAGTATTAAGTTATTTAATTAATTTTGTTATACCACCGCAAATAACATATAATTTATTTATAAAATCAAATTATGATTATGAAATTGCATATTTAGAGGGTATTCCAACAAAGATCTTGTCTTATTCAAACAATAAAAAATCCCAAAAATATTCTTGGGTACATATTGATTTATATAATAATTTTGCAGGACATGAAAAAATATTCAAAGATTTTAATAATTATATAAAATGTTATCAAAGATATAATAAAATAATTTGTGTATCCAACGGGGTAAAGGAAGGATTTATAAAAAGATTCAACATAGAAAAGAATGTAGATGTGGTTTATAATATATATAATGACAAAAAAATCAAAAAGCTTTCAACTGAAAGACAACAAGAAATTCCTGATGATAACACATTTAAAATAATAACATCAGGGAGATTGTGTGAACAAAAGGGTTATGAAAGATTGTTGGAAATACATAATCAATTAATTTCTGAAGGATATAAATATCATTTATATATTTTAGGAGAAGGAAAAAAAAGACCGGTATTAGAAAAATATATAAAAGATAATAAATTGGAAGATAGTGTAACATTATTGGGATTTCAAGTAAATCCATATAAGTATATAAATGCTTGTGATTTGTTTGTATGTTCATCGTATGCTGAAGGTTTTAGTACAGTGGTAGTTGAAAGTGTTATACTGGGTATTCCTGTGGTGAGTACGGATGTTTCGGGAGCAAAAGAAATCTTAGGAAATTCAGAATATGGCTTGGTTGTGGATAATGATAAAGAATCATTGTATAATGGATTAGTTAGCATTTTGTCTGATAACAACGTGTATAATTATTATATAAAAAAAGTGAAGGAGTTAAGTGGGGATTTTGATTTAGAAAAAGCAATAAAAACTATGGAAAATTTATTTTGAAAGGGATAGAAGAAATGGATGAAAATATTAAAGTAAGCATCTGCTGTCTAGCTTATAATCACGAACCGTATATAAGACAAATGCTCGAAAGTCTAATACATCAAAAAACAAATTTCAACTATGAAATTCTTGTACATGATGATGCCTCGACTGATAGTACTACTGACATAATAAAAGAATATGAGAAAAAATATCCTAATTTAATAAAACCGATTTTTCAAAAAGAAAATCAACATTCAAAAGGTGTAAGAATATCATGGGAATACCAATATTCAAGAGCAAAAGGTAAATATATAGCTTTTTGTGAAGGAGATGATTTTTGGTGCGATGATAACAGATTGCAAAAACAGTACGATATAATGGAAGAAAATCCGGATTGTTCAATATGTACTGGTAGAGTAAAGATGATTACTGAACAGGCAGAGGATTTAGGCAAAAGTATACCGCACATTGTTGTTCCAGAAGGAAAATATTCTCCGTCTGAACAGATTTATTGGTATACAAGAAGTGAGCCGGTAATTTTTCATATATCAAGTATGATGATAAAGACAGAGTATATAACAAAAATACTTAATGATAGACCCGATTTTATAAAAAAATCAAGGGTTGGCGATAGACCGCTACTTCTATATATGGCATGCTGTGGCAATTTATATCACATTAATGATACGGTATCTTGTTATAGATGGTTATCTAAAGGTTCTTGGTCATCAAGAAATCTTACCGACAGAAAGAAGACTGTTAACATTCTGAAAAATATTATTGAATATTATAGTGAATTTGATTTATATACTAATAAAAAATATGAGAATTTGATAAACGAATATATTGAATATTCTGAATTTTTTATGTTAATGATAGAATACAAATACAGACAAATTGCAGTAAAAAAGAATTGTAAATACATAAAAAAATTGAATTTAAAGCAAAAAATACTTTTTTTTGCAGGATTAATAAGTCCAAAGATTGTTAAATATTATTATGAATTAAAGGAGGAACAAAAATGAGAGATAAAACCTCTAAAAAAGTTCTTTCAAACTTAATTTGGAAGTTTGCAGAACGAAGCGGAGCACAAATAATACAATTTATTGTATCTATAGTATTGGCAAGACTTCTTACTCCTGCGGATTATGGTCTGATTGGATTAATAACTGTATTTATATCAATAGCATTAGTATTTGCTCAAAGCGGTTTGGGACAGGCATTGGTACAAAAAAAGGATGCTGATAATACGGATTTTTCAACAGTATTTTATTTTAGCATTATATTTTCAATAGCGCTATATGGAGTATTATTTTTGACAGCACCGTTAATAGCTGGATTTTATGAGGAGCCAAAGCTTATTAATGTAATAAGAGTACTTGGATTGTCTGTAATAATTGGTGCGGCAAATAGCGTTCAGCAAGCATATGTTCAAAAGACTATGCAGTTCAAAAGATGCTTTTGGGCAACCTTGTCAGGAATATTAGTTTCAGGAATTGTCGGAATAGCTATGGCATATAAAGGCTATGGTGTATGGGCGTTGGTTGGGCATCATATTTCTAACCAGCTGATTAATATTGTTATTTTATGGTTTGCTGTAAAATGGAGACCTATTTTGTATTTCTCAGTTGAAAAAATGAAAGAATTATTTGGTTACGGGTGGAAGTTGTTGTGTTCATCCTTGATTGATGCTGTATATCAGAATATATATTCGTTGATAATAGGAAAGTTTTATTCATCTGCTGATTTAGGATATTATAATCGAGGAAAGCAATTTCCTATGCTGATTATACAAAATATAAACAGTTCAATAGATAGTGTGTTATTTCCAGTTATGTCAGAAGCACAGGAACAAAAAGATCGTGTAAAACAAATAACAAGAAGGTCTATAATGACAAGTACTTTCTTTATATTTCCGGCAATGGCTGGGCTTGCGGCTGTATCAGAATCGTTAACAAGAATATTGTTGACTGATAAATGGCTGCCCGCGGTTCCGTTTATTCAGTTCTGTTGCTTTACATATGCGTTTTGGCCTGTTCATACGGCAAATTTGCAGGCAATTAAGGCAGTAGGAAGAAGCGATATATTTCTAAAGCTTGAAATAATAAAGAAAATTATTGGAATAGTAATTCTTATAATAACCATACCTATGGGACTTATTCCGATGATGATAGGACGATGTGTTAGTACGATTACAAGTAGTTTTATAAATGCATTTCCTAACAGAAAGTTATTGAATTACAGCTATTTTGAGCAAATGAAAGATATATTACCAACATTTTTGCTGTCAATAATAATGTTTGGATTAGTATTATGTATAAATATGCTTAAATTGAATGTGTATATTACAATGATTATTCAAATAATCATTGGCATAATTATTTATGTTGTAGGCGCGAAAATATTTAAATTAGAAACATTTGAATATGTATTGAATATCATAAAGGGTTTTTTGAACAGAAAGAAAAAATAATTTTGCAGGAGGCTTTTATGAACGGTGAAATAGAATATTTGGTCTTGACTGAAGATAAAACAGAAGATTTTGAAAAATATTTAATCAGCGTTGAAGGAGATTTTCCTGTAAGGTTAAGTGAAAGAGTTAATATTAAGGAATATTGCAAAAAGATTTTGTTACACGGAAAGTGTCTGGCGGCGGTATGTGATAATACCATCGTGGGAACGGCTGCGTTTTACTGTAATGACAACATGAATTATATGGGATATTTATCAACACTTTGCGTAAGCAGGAATTTCAGGAAAATGAAAATTGCCGAAAATTTGGTTGAAAATATGATTGATATTATGAGAGCAGAAGGTATGCAAAATGTACATTGCTTTGTTCATAAGGAAAATGCTGCTGCGATAAGATTGTATCAGAAAATGGGCTTTGACATATCAGAAGAAATTAAAGCGAATGCAGAATACAGTATAACAATGGCAAGAAAAATATAAGGGGGAACGGGAATGAATATTTTGATAACATCTGTCGGAAGACGCAGATACATGATTGATTTTCTGCGGGATGCGTTGAATGGGGCAGGTGAGGTTCATGTTTCAAACTCTCAGTATACATATGTTTTTGAATATGCAGATAAATCGGTCATTACACCTCTTTGCTTTGATGAAGAATATATTCCGTTTTTAAAAGAATACTGTGAAAAAAATGACATTAAGCTTATTATTTCATTGTTTGATGTGGATTTACCTGTTTTGTCGGCAAACAAAGCTGTTTTTGAGGATATAGGAATAAGAGTTGTTGTTTCTGACCCTGATGTAATCAGTGTTTGTAATGATAAATGGGAAACATATAAATTTTTAAGTGAAAATAATTTTTATACTCCAAAGACTTATATAAATTTGGAGGAAGCATTGGACGAACTTTCAAACAATGTGATTTCATATCCGGTGGTTGTTAAACCAAGATGGGGTATGGGCTCAATAGGAGTGTTTACTGCTGATAATGAAGAAGAACTCAGAGTGTTTTATAAAAAAGCAAAGAAGGCTATGATTAATTCATACCTTAAATATGAGTCAAAAGCGGATTTTGAACATTCTATTATTATTCAGGAAAGGCTTTTAGGGCAAGAATACGGTATGGATGTTATAAACGACCTTGAGGGAAACTACGTTTCGTCTGTTATAAGACGTAAAATTGCTATGAGAGCAGGAGAAACTGATATTGCTGAAATTGAAAATAACAGTATAATTATGACGGAATCCACAAGACTCGGTAAAATTCTGAAGCATATAGGAAATCTTGACTGTGATGTATTTTTGGTTGACAATGTGCCATATATTCTGGAGATGAATGCAAGATTTGGAGGCGGTTATCCGTTTGGACATATGGCGGGTGTAAATTTGCCGCTTGCTATATTAAAATGGGTAAAGGGAGAAGAAGTTGATAAGGAACAGCTTCTTACAGCAACTCCGGGGACTAAAGCATATAAAGATATTGCACTTAAAATAATATCTGATTTTTAATTTAAAGAGGGAATAAACATGAAAATTAATGTAACACGTTCATCAATGCCGGGTTTTGATGAATACATAAAAGAAATTGAGTCTTTGTGGGACAGCAGATGGCTTACCAATATGGGTGCAAAGCACAATGAGCTGCAGGAGAGGCTGTGTGATTATCTGACAGTTGATAATGTGTCACTCTTTACAAACGGTCATCTTGCACTTGAAGCGGTAATTGCTGCAATGAAGCTTACAGGTGAGGTTATAACAACACCGTTTACCTTTGCATCAACTACTCAGGCGATTGTGCGTAACGGACTTACTCCTGTTTTCTGCGATGTAAATCCCGAGGATTACACAATAGATGTAACAAAGATTGAAGAACTGATAACAGATAAAACCTCTGCGATTATACCAGTTCATGTTTACGGAAATGTATGCGACGTTGAAGCCATAGATAAAATTGCAAAAAAGCATAGCCTGAAGGTTATATACGATGCGGCTCACACATTCGGAGTTCGTGTAGGAGATAAGGGCATTGCGGAGTTTGGAGATGCTTCTATGTTCAGCTTCCATGCAACGAAGGTGTTTAACACTGTAGAGGGTGGATGTGTTACATATTCTGATGCTTCTCTTACGAACAAGCTTCAGATACAGAAGAATTTCGGAATGGAAAATCAGGAAAGCTATCCGGAGATAGCAGGTAATGCTAAAATGGATGAGTTCCGTGCTGCAATGGGACTTTGCAATCTTCGTCATGTAGATGATGAGATTGCAAAAAGAAAAAAGGCTGTTGACAGATACATTGAAAAACTCAGCGGAATAGACGGAATAATTCCGTGGAAGGAACAAAGAGGGGTTCAGCATAACTATGCTTATTTCCCTGTAGTATTTGACAAATCAAGGTTCGGAAAATCACGCAATGAAGTCGCAGAAGCGTTAGCACAGGAAGGAATATTTGCAAGAAAGTATTTTTATCCTATAACGAATGAATTTGATTGCTATAAAGGTAAGTTTAAAATTAATGCCACACCTATAGCAAAGAAAATCTCAGAGCAGGTACTTACATTACCTCTTTATGCCGATTTGTCGGTTGATGATGTAGACAGAATTTGTGATATTATATTAAAATAAAGGAGGACTGCAAATGAAAGGTATTATTTTAGCAGGTGGTAAAGGAACAAGACTGTATCCGATGACAAAGGTCACATCAAAACAGCTGTTGCCGATTTATGACAAGCCTATGATTTATTATCCGCTTTCAGCGTTGCTTCTTGCAAGCATAAAGGAAATTCTTATAATTTCCACACCTGAGGATACACCGGTTTATGAACAGCTTCTTGGTGACGGCTCAAAATGGGGTGTTACATTAAAGTATGCTGTACAGCCGGAGCCAAAGGGACTTGCACAGGCGTTTATTATCGGTGAAGAATTTATCGGTGATGACAGTGTATGTCTTATTCTCGGTGATAATATTTTCTACGGTAAGGACTTTACAAGAATACTTAATAATGCTCAGAATAATCTTGACGGTGCGGTGATATTCGGTTATCCTGTTGCAAACCCTACAGCGTTTGGTGTTGTGGAGTTTGATAAGGATAACAGAGTTGTATCAATAGAGGAAAAGCCTCAGAATCCGAAGTCAAAATATGCAGTTCCGGGACTTTATTTCTATGATAACGAGGTTGTGGAAATCGCAAAGAATGTAAAGCCGTCTGCAAGAGGTGAGCTTGAAATAACAGCTGTTAATAATGCATATCTTGAAAAAGGCAAGCTTAAGGTTCAGCTTATGCAAAGAGGTATGGCATGGCTTGATACAGGAACGCCTACAGGAATGCTGAAGGCAAGTGAATTCGTTCAGACTGTTCAGGAAATGCAGGGCTTTTACATATCGTGTCTTGAAGAAATTGCATGGCGCAGAGGCTTTATTAACGATGAACAGCTAAAGGCTCTTGGTGAAGAATTAAAGATGACAGACTACGGTCGGTATTTACTGTCGCTTTTGGAGGAAAAAAGATGAATTTATTAGTAACCGGCGGTGCCGGATTCATAGGCGGAAATTTTGTTCATTATATGACTGCAAAATATCCTGATTATAATATAATTGTTCTTGATAAGCTTACATATGCAGGTAATCTTGAAACATTAGAGCCTGTAATGGACAAGATAAAATTCATAAAAGCAGATATTGCTGACAGAGAGGCAGTAGATAAAATCTTTGCAGAGGAAAAGCCGGAGATTGTTGTAAACTTTGCGGCTGAAAGTCACGTTGACCGCTCGATTGAAGACCCCGGCATATTCCTTAAAACAAACATCCTGGGAACGCAGGTTCTTATGGATGCTTGCAGAAAGTACGGAATACAGAGATATCATCAGGTTTCAACTGACGAGGTTTACGGGGATTTGCCACTTGACAGACCGGATTTGTTCTTTACGGAGGAAACACCTATTCATACGTCAAGCCCGTACAGTGCAAGTAAGGCAAGTGCTGATTTGCTTGTTCAGGCATATCACAGAACATTCGGATTGCCTGTGACAATTTCAAGATGCTCAAACAACTACGGACCTTATCATTTCCCTGAAAAGCTTATACCGCTTATGATAGCGAATGCTTTAAACGATAAGTCTCTTCCTGTATACGGCGAAGGCCTGAATGTCCGTGACTGGCTTTATGTTGAAGACCATTGTAAGGCTATTGACCTTATTATTCATAAGGGTAAGGTTGGCGAGGTTTATAATATAGGCGGACATAATGAAAAAGCTAATATTGATATTGTAAAAATAATATTAAAGCATCTTGATAAGCCTGAGAGCTTAATCACATATGTTGCAGACAGAAAAGGCCATGATATGCGTTATGCAATAGACCCGACAAAAATTCATAATGATTTGAACTGGCTGCCTGAAACTATGTTTGATGACGGAATTGTAAAGACAATAAACTGGTATCTTGAAAACCGTGAATGGTGGGAAAAGATTATCAGCGGTGAGTATATGGAATATTATAAAAAAATGTACGAGGACAGAAAGGATTAATTAAAAAATGTTTAAAAATAAAACATTACTGATAACAGGCGGAACAGGTTCGTTCGGTAATGCAGTTCTGAACCGATTCCTTGATACCGATATCGGAGAAATCCGTATTTTCTCACGTGATGAGAAAAAGCAGGACGATATGCGTCATGAGTATCAGGCGAAATATCCTGAACACTCAAATAAAATAAAATTCTACATAGGTGATGTACGTGACCTTCAAAGCGTTAAAAATGCAATGCATGGTGTGGATTACATATTCCATGCGGCAGCCTTAAAGCAGGTTCCGTCATGTGAGTTTTTTCCGATTGAAGCAGTAAAGACAAATGTTATCGGTACAGAAAATGTACTTACAGCCGCAATCGACGCAGGAGTCAAAAAGGTTATCTGCCTTTCAACAGACAAGGCGGCATACCCTGTAAATGCTATGGGAACATCTAAGGCTATGATGGAAAAGGTGGTTGTAGCAAAGTCAAGAACAGTATCTCCTGATAAGACAAGCATCTGCTGTACACGCTACGGTAATGTAATGTGTTCAAGAGGTTCAGTTATTCCTTTATGGATTGACCAGATAAGAAATGGCGAGGCTATTACACTTACAGACCCGTCAATGACAAGATTTATTATGTCGCTTGAAGAAGCCGTTGAGCTTGTTCTGTTTGCTTTTGAAAATGCTGAAAGCGGAGACATTATGGTACAAAAAGCACCTGCCTGCACAATTCAGACTCAGGCAGAGGCTACCTGCGAGCTTTTCGGCGGCGATAAGAGCAAGATTAAGGTTATCGGTATCCGTCACGGTGAAAAGATGTACGAAACACTTCTTACAAACGAGGAGTGTGCAAATGCAATAGACATGGGTAATTTCTATCGTGTGCCTGCGGATAAGCGTGACTTGAACTATGATAAGTATTTTAAAGACGGTGACAGCGAAAGAAACACACTTACCGAATTCAACTCAAATAATACAGAGCTTTTGAGTGTTGAGCAGGTAAAGGAAAAGATGCTGGAGCTTGCATATATAAAAGAGGAACTTGAAAAAGAATGAATATAAAAATATATACAGATTATCTGATACATCTGATAAAATGTGCAATTCTTGACGAACAGCCAAAACATCTTCCTGATGAAATACAGCTTGAGAATTTGTTTGTGCTTGCACAGCAGCATAAGGTGGAAAATATAATTTATCTGCCTTTAAAGGAGCTTAACGTTCAGGATGAAAAAATAATGCCTCTTTTTGAGGAGCTTTATAATCATGCAATCATAAACGATGCAACACAGCAGTATTATCTTGAAGTAGTAACGGATGAACTGGAAGCACAGGGAATACGCCATTGCATAATGAAAGGTCCTGTTGTGAAAAAGCTTTATCCGTCATCGGATATGCGTCAGTCAGGCGACCTTGATATTTTTGTTGATGACGAAAACACCGAAAAAGTACGGGAGATTATGGAATCTCTTGACTTTGAAACAGAGAATTTCAATAAGGCAAATTCGCATGACGAATATAAAATTGACCAGAATGTTATTATTGAAATCCACAGAAGCCTGATTTCAAATAAATGCGAGTGGCAGTCGGAATGTCAGAAAATAACCGACAGGCTTGTTTTAGCTGACGGCTGTCAATACCGTTATGACATGACAAAAGAGGACTATTACCTATATATGATAGGGCATATGGCAAAGCACATGAAATACACCGGCATGGGTATAAAAATGGTGCTTGATGTATGGGTGTATCTTAATGCATATAATTCTATTCTTGATTGGGACAAGCTTAACGGATTTTTAGATGACTGTAAGCTGTTGGAGTTTGAGAAGAATATCAAGCGTCTTTGTGATTATTGGTTTAACGGCAAAGAAGCCGATGCAATAATATCAAAGTTATCAGATTATATTGTACTTAGCGGAAACTTCGGAACAGAGGAGCAGTTCCTTGCAGGAGAAATGGCTCGTAATTCTGCCGGAATGGATAATAAAACTGTAAGCAAGCTGATTTATTACGCAAAAATTTTCTTTTTCCCATATAAAAAAATGTGTGAAAGATATACGATTCTGAAAAAAGTACCTGTTCTTTTGCCGTTTTTTTGGCTGCACAGAGCATTCACTGCGTTCTTTGATAAAGAGAAAGCAACTGATATAAAGAACAGATATGAAGACGTTGATATGGAATACGGAAAGAAAATTATTGAATTTAAAAAGAATATTGGGTTATAAATACCGAAAGGAGTAAAGTCCATCAATGAACATATTGATAACCGGTGCAAAGGGCTTTGTCGGCAGAAATCTTGTTGAAGCGCTTAAAACCGTTCGTGACGGCAAGGATAAAACAAGGGGTATTGACGCCGACATAAATATATTTGAATACGACATTGATACAGAACCGTCATTGCTTGACGAATACGGCAAAAAAGCAGATTTTGTGTATCATCTTGCAGGGGTGAACCGTCCAAAAGAAGAAAAGGAGTTTATGGAGGGTAATTTCGGATTCACCTCTACACTTCTTGATACATTAAAAAAGCATAATAATAAAGCCCCCGTTCTGATAACCTCGTCTATTCAGGCGGCACTTGATAATCCATACGGAATATCAAAAAAAGCGGGTGAGGATTTGATTTTCGCTTATGGCAAGGAGAACGGAGTGAAAACTCTTGTTTACCGATTCCCGAATGTTTTCGGAAAATGGTGCAGACCAAATTACAACAGTGCTGTTGCTACGTTTTGTCATAACATCGCACATGACTTACCGATAACCGTAAACGACCCGTCGCATATGATGACGCTTGTATACATCGACGATGTGGTTGATGAGCTTATAAATGCCTTAAAGGGAAGCGAAACAAAGGACGGAGATTATTGCAAAGTCCCTGTTGAGCATAAAATAACGCTTGGCGGAATTACGGATTTGCTTTATGAGTTCAAAAACAGCAGAGATACAAAGCTGATACCCGATATGACAGGCTTTTCAAAGAAGCTGTATTCTACATATCTTTCA
>JAZSPM010000031.1:0-2947 GCA_045537455.1 Candidatus Ornithomonoglobus sp.
CAGGGCTGGTCACGCAGGGTACCGCTACGTATAGGTCGCAGTTCGGACAAACAATAATTCTTCTGCTGATTCAGGTTGGCGGACTTGGGATTGTGACAGCAGCTTCCGCAATTGCACTGATTGCCAAACGAAGAATCAATCTTCATCAGAGAAGCACCATGCAGGAAGCCACTTCCGCACAGCAGGTCGGCGGTGTTGTAAAGTTTACGAGCTTTATTTTCAAAACAACGTTTCTGATTGAACTGATTGGTATGATTTTATTAATGCCGGTCTTTTGCAGAGATTTTGGATTTTTGAAAGGACTGTGGTATTCTCTGTTTCATTCCGTTTCGGCTTTCTGTAATGCCGGATTTGATCTTCTCGGCGTCAGGACGCAGTTTTCCTCACTGACAACCTATGCGGCCAATCCGTTGCTGAATATTGTTGTCATGTTACTGATCATCAGCGGTGGTCTTGGTTTTGTAACGTGGGATGATATCCGTACCCATCGTCATCATATCAAAAAGTATCGTATGCAAAGCAAGGTCATTCTCGTGACAACAGGCATTTTAATATTCGTTCCCATGCTGTATTTTTATTTCTGTGAATTTGCAGGCTGGGATATGTCGATGCCTGAAAAACTGCTTGCCTCTGCATTTCAGGCGGTCACCCCACGAACAGCGGGATTTAATACAGTCAATTTTAGTGATATGTACCAGAGCAGTCTGTGCGTCATCATCATCCTGATGCTCATCGGTGGTTCTTCAGGTTCAACTGCCGGTGGTATGAAAACCAATACGCTGGCGGTACTTGTTTCATCCGCTGTTTCTGTATTCAAACGGCGTGAGGATACCAATTTCTTCGGAAGACGCATTGAATCTGACACCCTTCATAGAGCGGCGGCGATCCTGATACTCTACCTTACGCTGTTTCTTACAAGCGGTATTGTCATAAGTCGGATTGAGAATCTGCCGTTGACAGACTGTATGTTTGAAGCCGCTTCTGCAATTGGAACAGTTGGTCTGACAACAGGAATCACGCCACAGCTCAGTATTGCGTCAAAAATCATTCTGATGCTTCTGATGTTCTTTGGAAGAGTCGGAGGTCTGACTTTTATCTATGCTGCCTATATGCATCCGAAAAAGAGTTTTTCAAAACTGCCGCTTGATAAAATCAGCGTTGGTTAACCGAAGGGAGTATGAATATGAAATCAGTATTGTTAATTGGATTGGGACGATTTGGACGTCACATCGCCCAAAAGCTTAATGAGATGAATCATGAGGTCATGGCGATAGACAAAAATGAGGAACGTGTTTCTGCTGTAATAAACTATGTTACCAGTGCACAGATCGGAGATTGTACAAAACGTGAGTTTTTGCAGTCCATCGGCGTGAGAAACTTTGACATCTGCATTGTTGCGATCGGAGACAATTTTCAAAGCTCACTGGAAACAACGTCATTGCTGGAAGAGCTTGGCGCACAGAAGGTTATTGCAAGAGCAGCAAGGGACGTACACGCAAAATTCTTATTGCGAAACGGTGCGGATGAGGTAGTCTATCCCGAAAAACAGCTTGCTTCGTGGATGGCGATCCGATACACCTCCGATCATATTCTCGATTATATAGAGCTTGATGGAGATTTTGCTATTTTTGAAGTGACCATACCGAAAACGTGGAGAGGAAAAACCGTTGGTCAGATCGACATCCGCAAGCGGTATAATATCAATATTATGGCGCTGAAGAGAAACGGCAAGCTCTATCCCGATATTTCCCCCGATACAGTTCTGGACGAAACCAATACCATGCTGGTACTCGGAGAATATTCCAATATTCAGAAATGCTTTCATATCTAAAGTAATATCCAATCAAAAAGAGCGTGAAAATCGACTGCAAGGACGAGCAGGAGCTTGAAAAAACGCAAAAAAAGCGTATAATAGGTGTATATTTTAGGATGGAAAATGCTTGAGGATATCAGACAAGGAGGGGCTATGCAGAACGTATCGGGGCTTGTGAAAACTGCATTCGTTGTTGCGCTGTCAACGGCTGTCGGCTTTGTCTTTGCGAATCTGGGCATTCATGAAGCGAACATTATTACACTTTATTTTCTAAGCGTTCTGGTCATCGCAGTATGGACTTCAAGCAGACTGTATAGCATCGCCTCTTCCTTTGTCAACGTCTTTCTGTTCAATTTCTTCTTTACAGCACCCAAATATACGTTTCGGATTCAGGATTCGACCTATCTTATCACCTTTCTCGTAATGTTCATCGCCGCGTTTATTACGAGCAGTCTTGCTCTGAAGATCCAGAATTCTGCCAGACAATCTGCGCAGACTGCGTCAAGAACCGAACTGCTGTTTGAAACAAACAAGCTCTTACAAAAAGCCGCAACAGAACAGGATGCGGCAGAAACTGCCTCCCGACAGCTTGCAAAGCTTCTGGAGCGTGATGTCTTGTTTGTGTTATTGGAGAACAATATTTTTTCTGACTCGTTTAGTATTTCAGCAAATGGTCAAAAAACCAACTGCATTGGATTGGAAGATTCAGAAAAATCAGCAATTGATTATGCTTTACGAAATCGTTGCAAAGCCGGTGCAGAAACAACACATTTCTCACAGGCGAAATATCAGTATCTTACAGTTAACGTCAATGAAAATGTTTATGGAATTGTCGGTATTTCCTATGAGAATATCCTTTCTGACAGTTTTGAAAACAGTATTATCCTTTCTATCATCGGTGAATGCGCTCTTGCTATTGAGAATTTTCATAATATCGCAGAAAAAGAAAATGCAGCGGTACTTGCAAAAAATGAGCAGCTCCGTGCGAATCTGCTGCGTTCTATTTCCCATGATTTGAGAACCCCACTGACTTCGATTTCGGGAAATGCGGATATTCTGATGTCAAGCGGAGACGTTATCGAAAAGGAGGCACGTTTCAATCTGTATCGGGATATTCATGAAGATTCCTTATGG
>JAZSPM010000172.1:0-6170 GCA_045537455.1 Candidatus Ornithomonoglobus sp.
GAACTATACATCAGATATATTTTTCCGTTATAGGCATAAAACCATCTCTGATGTCTGACAATCAATTTGAGATCCTGAGTTATAAGCAGCGTAATTATCCTTACAAGTGCACTCTCATCATTTGAAGAAACAATTTCATTCAATTCTTTTACGCAATGACAAATTCCATTGCAGAAAATGGAAACAACTTCCTGCGGTGCGGAATTATTCGTCTGATAGCATGCCCTGTTTTGTGTTGGCTGATACATCATTGTATTACACGCCTGCATAGGTGACACAGAATATACCTCTGAAGCAGGATTTAAACTTCCCCTACTTTTATAAGACGGTTCTACCCTTTCAAACATCGGCATTCTTACAACCCCGTTTGAATCAAAATTATTTTCATTTTTAATTATCATTTTTATTACCTCCATTGATTTTATTAAATCCATTATTTACAGGATTTACATCTATGTTGGTAAAGTGTTATTTTTCAATGTGCCATGTGTCAGGTTAAAAAATAAAAGTATTTAGGAAATATTTTTAATGTTTAAAAAGTTTTTTAAACTCCTGACACATGGCACACGTCTTTCCTTAGAGCATTTGATAAACATTATGACGATTACAATTTAACGAAACATAATGAGTGCAGCGAAAGCCTAAAGCGGAATCGCAGCGAATGAAATAGAGTTAAGAATTGTACTTAGAATCATGGATTTACTCTTTTTTCTATGAAATTATTTATAAAACAGTATTTTCAAGCAAGATTTCACGTTTTACACCTATTCAGCAAAACAACGGTATATAGCCATTTTCAAGTTGTAAATAAGCTATTTCACATGGGCGGTATATATATTATGATTTCAAATGAAATCCAATTTCATTTGATATTATAATATCTTTGTTTTATAGGGTGGCGATTTTTCATAACTACACTCGAGCAGGGCGGTTCGGTCCCAATCTCATATTACTTCAACACCTCTGCTCCCAACTCTCTAATCTATGACTTCCTGCATTTTGCATCATGTACGTTTCGACTGCTTTGCATATCGGTTCCGGACAGAATATCTTTTACATGCTTGATTTTGAACCGTGTCTACTTATCTGCTTAATACGTCTTAGTATCGAGGTTCTGTTCGTCAGGCTACGATTTCGCTATTGCTTTTTCTCTCCCACACCTCACGACGTGAAACTTGCAAGTCGCTTTTGAGTTCGTCGATAACTACGCCTCAATCTTATATCTTTGTAACTGTAAGAGTTTTTGCTCCGGTAGTTTTGTCCTTTGCACTAATTTCTACATTATAAGGTAAGCCAAGTTCCTTTATGAAGTCGTTAAAAATATTATCAGCTACTGTTCTCTTGCGGTTAGCCCACTGACTATTGATAGCCTTATCATATACACTTTTATATATATTATTTACCCTCTCAGTGAACTTGGGTATCTCCGTATACTCACCTTCAACGCAAACCTCAATAATACTGTTAGCACAGTATTCATCTAATAGCTTTATCATTTCTTCTTTAGCATTTGCTATTTTCTCTTCTTCAGTAAGCGGTATTACATTAACAATCTCTTCAAACTTATGTCCAATTCCAAGATGCTCAAGTAATACCTTTATATAAGCATCTTCATCATCCTTTAATCTATGGAGCATGAAGAGGTTAAACATGGCCTCAAAATGCAGCTTCATATTAGCAAGCATACTCACATTTAAAATGATATGTGGTTGCGGATATTGAGGTACTGTTTTGGCATATATATATTTAGAAATCTCACCATACAATCCGTTGATAGCCGTAACGTTTCCTGTAGCAATAGAACGTTCAGCATTCATTATTTCAAAATAGTCATTGATATTATTCTTAAAACGTTTCCTTATTTCATCATATGATGCTTTCGGGAAATATACATTCAAGCAATCTTCTCCATCTGATAATCTTTTTCTACCTATTTGCTGCTTCATAATCGGAACAGTTGTCATAGGAATAACGATATTCTTTAAAGCCTTGTCCTTTATATTTACTCCGTTATAAATAACATTAGTAGTAATCAAAACCTTATTCTCAAAACGCTCGTTATTAAGCAGTTTCTGATATGTATCTGTCATATCCTTACTACGCTTATTATCAGCATTAAGAAATACAGCTGTATTTTCTCCATATATACTATTGATCTTGTTACAAAGCTCATTGCCTTGCTTTTTGGAGTTTATAAAGATAAGCCATTTATCATTACCGTCTTTTATAAGTGGAACAATATCATTATATTCCTTATACATATATGGAGATATGTATGAATAATCGGTCGATAAGCTAGTAACGTGGTTAAATATTTGATCATAATTATTTTTATATACATACTTACTCACATCGTTTGTGCTTGAACAATCAGAAAGATTCACAAACACCCTCGAATCAATAAAATTATATTGCCACATTTGGAAAATAACGAACAATTCCTCCATTGAGCCCGACATAAAAATCCTTGTTGCATTAGGCATGAATTGATAAGGCATTACCTGATTATTCGGCATATTCGGCATAATTAAATAATCTGCTATTATATTTACACCTTTATTAAAATCTGAATCATCAATAAGATAGTGTGTCTCATCAAAGACAACATATCTGGAATGATACAAAAAATCCATAAAATAGTTATCACAACACAAAAGCTTAAGAGCAGCCTTTTGATATGATATCAGCATGATATTCCTATGCTTTCCAAACACAACCATATTCTCTGATTTATAAGTGCCTTTAAGATCCTTATATATTTCCGCTTGCGAATCTATAGAATTAATCAAATCAATTTTTTGTTGAGATAATAAAGATTCACGATTTTCAAATATGACAATATTACCGAAATTACAATTTGAATATTTCAGAAGGTGATTTTTTATAAACGTATTCTTACCCTTGCCTGTTCCTGCGGAAATAAAAACATTACCTCCCGGTTTCCACATTTGAATCATCTCATCAGTAATTATGCTGCTGACATAATCGCCTTCACATTTAAATTCTTCGGGGATCTCAATCTTTTTTATATTATGATTGTTAAAGCTATGTACGCTATAGTCAATATAATCCTCATCGCATGAAGGATCAAGAGAAGCATCGTATATTAAATTATCAATAAACTGATTGAGCTTATCATTTTCGTTAATATTACCACTTGCATCCCTCGCATAATTATCAATTTGATAAAGTCTTTTAGAAATAATATCTTGAATCATTATAAATCCTCCTAAAAATGTTGTTCTCAATATCAATTAAGTTATTAATATTATACAATAAATTTCATCACATGTCAATATTATTAATTGGAATAAAGCAATTTTTTTTGTAAAACGACTCTATTTCAGTTATATATAATTATAGTGCTATGGTATGCACTATCGTATGCAACGATAGGAACATAGGAACATAACAAACTGAGAAAGGAGCGAACGAAAATGTTCAACAACAACCGTTATCTGACTTGTGGCGTAGATTCTGCAATACCCCTTGAATTGCAGTTATTCCTGTGGAATTGTGTTGATAAACTGCCTGAGGAACGAGATTACTTGCAGGTCTTTAAACTCGAACCATTTGGAGAAATGCAGAGAATTACCCACACATCAGAAAATCCCGAACACAAAATGGAATATCTTATTCCGTCAGAAAAGCCGATTAGCGAAAAGATCTATATCATTGATGACGGCGACCACTCAACAATGCTTTTAGCAAACGAATATTAATGGCAATGCCGCTCCTTCGGGAGCGGCTATTTTACCTTATTTTGGAGGAAATCAAAATGGAAGAAAAATTAATTTGTTCCCATTGCGGAGCTGAAATAACAGACGATGACTATAGTATGGTAAACGGACAGATTGTCTGTTCTGACTGTGTAGAGAGATACTGCTGCACTTGTGACAGATGCGGAGCGACCATATTCGACTCTGATGCTTACGGTGACGAATATACGAATCTTTGCCGTTACTGCTACGATAATTATTATACCCGTTGCGAAAATTGTGATGCACTCGTACACGTTGATGACGCATATCACTACAATAATTCAGATTACTGCTCTGAATGTTACCATGATATCGCCAATGAGAATAGTGCAATTAAGGAATATGGTTACAAACCCGAACCTGTATTTTATGGCGATAATTCGAGATATTTCGGCGTTGAGCTTGAAATAGACGGAGCAGGCAAAGACAGCGACAACGCAAGAGAAATCCTTGATATTGGCAACGAGGACGGAGAGCATATCTACATTAAATCAGACGGAAGTCTTGATGACGGAATGGAGATTGTAAGTCATCCCATGACGCTGGATTATCACAAGAATTATTGTTGGTCTGAAATCATGAAAAAGGCTGTATCTTTGGGATATCGTTCACACCAGACAAGCACCTGCGGACTGCATATTCACGTAAACAGAATATGTTTCGGAGAAAACAGAGAGGAGCAGGATGAGGTTATCTCCCGTGTTCTCTACTTTGTGGAACACCATTGGAATGAGTTGCTCAAATTCAGCCGCCGTTCTGAATATACCATAAATCGTTGGGCTGCTCGCTACGGTTACGAAAATTCACCTAAAGCAATTATGGACAAAGCCAAGAAAGGCAACTTCGGCAGATATGCCGCTGTAAATCTCTGCAATTACAGCACAATTGAATTCAGACTTTTCCATGGAACGCTTAAACTGAATACATTTATAGCCACATTACAACTCGTCAACGAGATTTGCAATGTGGCTATTTCTATGTCAGACGAGGGCTTGCAGAAATTGTCTTGGTCAGAATTTGCAGCGAATATTAAGGATATTGAACTCATTCAGTATCTCAAGGAAAGAAATCTTTACATCAACGAAAGTGTTGAAGAAACGGAGGAATATTAAAATGTGTGCATTATTTGGTTGGCTTGATTACAAGGGAATTATCCCTCACAAGATTTTGAAGAAACTTACACAAGCATTGGCAAATGCCGCAGAAGAACGTGGAACAGATGCAGCTGGAATTTCATATATCAAGGACGGCAAGGTTACTGTTTATAAACGTCCGAGAGCGGCACATCTCATAAGATTCAATGCTCCCGACGATACAAAAGCTATTATGGGGCATACCCGAATGGCTACCCAGGGCGATAAAAGGCATAACTACAACAATCATCCGTTCTCCTGCGTTGCAGGAGATACGGCATTTTCCTTTGCCCATAATGGCGTATTGTGGAATGATAAAGAACTCCGCAAGAAAGGTTTAGTCCCTGAAAGTCATATTGAAACTGACAGCTACGTTGCCTGTCAGCTGATTGAACAGCAGGGCAAGCTTGATTTCGATTCATTGAAATATATGGCAGAAACAGTTGAAGGTAATTTCACTTTCACGGTTCTCGACCAGCATAACTCCTTATATATTATAAAAGGAAGCAATCCCATGTGCCTGCTCCATTTTGAGGCTCTTGGACTGTATGTTTATGCCTCAACTGAATCAATTATGAAAAATGCCTTGAAGAAAACAGGACTTCATAAATTCGATGCTGAAAAGGTTGAAGTGGTTGAGGGTGATATTCTTAAAATCGACGAAAACGGAATTGTGTCAAGAGCAGAGTTTGAATACCTCACAGCATCGAGCCATTTCGGTTGGTATAACTCCGCTGACTATTATCCGATACATGAGGAATTACTCCTTGCTTACTGCGGTTGCTATGGGGTAGATAGTTCTGCTGTTGAGCTGCTCCTTGACTACGGTTACACTCCTGATGAGGTTGAGGATATGCTTGTCGATACAGCTCTGCTTCGTGAAACTGTTGATTGCGTCAGAAACTACGGTCTTGCGAAGTCTGATGTACACACCGCCCTGAATAAAAAGGGCGATTATTTTTTTCAGCTGCAATACTCTCATTTTATTTATTAAATTTATTACAACTATTTAGTAAAATATATTCAAGGAGGATTCTTTATGAACAACTACAAAAACTATGATGAGCTTCCGCTCACTCTCACTGCTGATGACCTCAGCAAATTTCTGGGTATTTCTAAAGGCAGCTGTTATTCCATGTTTAAAAGGGATGATTTCCCAACCATTAAAATCGGTAAACGTGTTCTTGTTTCTCGTGACCGTTTTATTCAATGGCTTGAAAAAAATACCAGGGAGGTTTAATTTATGAGACGTGGTAAAAATGAAGGCAGTATCAGA
>JAZSPM010000189.1:0-8022 GCA_045537455.1 Candidatus Ornithomonoglobus sp.
ATGTCAGGACTAAAAGCAGTCAGAATAATAAACAGATACGATGTTGAAGGTATATCGGATGAGGAATATTCAAAGGCGAGAGGTTTGATATTCTCAGAGCCTCCTGTAGATAATGCCTATGATGAGGAAATAAATATAACAGAGGGTAAGGTATTTGCGGTTGAATTTTTGCCTGGTCAGTTTGATCAAAGAGCTGCTTCGGCAGAAGAATGTATTTCAATCCTTACTCAGAAGGAAAGACCAAAGGTAAGAAGTGCAAAGGTTTATATTCTTGTGGGTGAAGTATCAGAAGAAGAGCTTGCAAAGGTAAAGGAATATGTTATAAACCCTGTTGAAGCAAGAGAAGCTTCGCTTGATAAGCCCGAATCACTTGATATGGAGATTATAGCTCCTGATGATGTTGCAGTTGTTGACGGTTTTATAGAAATGAATGAAAGTGCAATGGCTGATTTCCTTAACGAAATGGGCTTTGCAATGGATATAGATGACTTGAAGTTCTGTCAGGAATATTTCAAAAACACAGAAAAGCGTGACCCGACAGTTACTGAAATGCGTATGATAGATACATATTGGTCAGACCATTGCCGTCACACAACATTCTCAACAAGAATAAATAACGTAAAAATAGAAAACGGAAAATATGCTGATGTTATAGAGGCAGCATATGAGGAGTATAAAAAGGCTAAGGCTGAATTATATGCTCCTGACAGAGATATGTGCCTGATGAACATGGCTACAATTATAGTTAAGCAGTTAAAGAAAAAGGGCTTGCTAAAGGAAATAGATGAGTCAGAGGAAATCAATGCTTGCTCAATCGTTGTTGATGTTGATGTAAACGGAGTGGACGAGCCTTGGCTTATAATGTTTAAAAACGAAACACATAACCACCCGACGGAAATTGAGCCGTTTGGTGGTGCTGCTACTTGTCTTGGCGGTGCAATCCGTGACCCGTTATCAGGACGTTCATATGTATATCAGGCAATGCGTGTAACAGGTGCAGGTGATCCGAGAGTATCATTAAAGGACACACTTCCGGGTAAGCTGATGCAGAGAAAGATTACAAAGGGTGCATCATCAGGCTATAGCTCATACGGTAATCAGATAGGTCTTGCTACCGGACAGGTTCAGGAAATCTATCATGAAGGTTATGTGGCAAAGAGAATGGAAATCGGTGCTGTTATAGGTGCTGCACCTAAAAAGAATGTAATAAGAGAAACACCGGCAGCAGGTGACGTTATTGTGCTTCTTGGCGGACGTACAGGACGTGACGGTATCGGTGGTGCTACAGGCTCATCAAAGGCACATGATGAAAAGAGTGTTGTGACTTGCGGTTCAGAGGTTCAAAAGGGTAATCCTCCTGTAGAGAGAAAGATTCAAAGACTTTTCCGTGATGAAAAGGTAACTACTCTTATAAAGAGATGTAATGACTTTGGTGCCGGTGGTGTATCTGTTGCTATCGGCGAGCTTGCAGACGGTTTGCAGATTAATCTTGATAAAGTACCAAAGAAGTATGAAGGTCTTGACGGAACAGAGCTTGCAATTTCTGAATCACAGGAAAGAATGGCTGTTGTTGTAAGAGCAGAAGATGAGGAAAAGTTCATTAAATATGCAAATGATGAAAACCTTGAAGCTACAACAGTTGCAGTTGTAACAGAAGAAGCAAGACTTGTTATGAACTGGAGAGGTAAGACAATTTGTAATATCTCAAGAGATTTCTTAAATACTAACGGTGCAACAAAGAATACTGATATCGAGGTTGTACTGCCAAAATCAGAGAATCGCTTCTTTAACCGTGAGGTTGTTACAGATGTAAAAGCAAAATGGTTTGATGTACTTTCAGATTTAAACGTATGCTCACAGAAGGGACTTTCCGAAAAGTTCGACTCAACTATTGGAGCAGGCTCAGTTCTTATGCCGTGGGGAGGTAAGTATCAGCTTACACCTACAGACGGTATGGTGGCTAAGGTTCCTGTATTGGGCGGAGAAACTAATACTGCCACAGTTATGACATTCGGTTATAATGCGGATTTATCAAGCTGGAGTCAGTATCACGGTTCAACTTATGCAATAATTGAATCTGTATCAAAGGCAGTTGCTATGGGTGCAGATTATAAAAAGATATATCTTACATTCCAGGAGTATTTTGAAAGACTTGGAACAGATCCTAAGAGATGGGGTAAGCCATTTGCGGCACTTCTTGGTGCATATAAAACACAGCTTGAATTGGGAATTGCATCAATCGGCGGCAAGGACTCAATGAGTGGTTCATTTAATGAGCTTGATGTTCCTCCGACACTTACATCGTTTGCAGTAGCGCCTGTAAAGGCTGATAAGGTTGTTTCTCAGGAGCTTAAAAAGAGCGGTTCAAAGCTTGTTCTTTATACAGTTAAGCATGATGATAACGATTTGCCGGTATTTGATGAATTAAAGGCAATGTATGAAAAAGTAAATGCTCTTATCCAGAGCGGTAAGGTACTTTCATCATGTGTAGTTAAGGGCTTTGGCTTAGCAGAAGTTCTTTCTAAGATGGCTTTCGGTAATATGATAGGTATTGCTGTTGATGCAAATATCTCTAATGACTTGCTATTCTATGCACCGTTAGGCTCAATCGTACTTGAGGTTGAAGCTGATACAGAAGCAGACGGAGCAATAGTTGTAGGTTATACACAGGATAAGAAATCAATAGATTTAACAGGTGTGTCAATCGACCTTGAAGAAGCTTGTGCTGTATGGCAAAAGCCGCTTGAAAAGGTATTCCCAACTCAGGCAGGAGATTTTAAATCAGAGCCTGAAACATATAGCTATAATAAGAGAAATGTTACTGTTGCAGGAGAAAAATTCGCAAAACCGAGAATATTCATACCTGTATTCCCGGGTACAAACTGCGAATATGATACAGCAAGAGTATTTGAAAAAGCCGGCGGTGTAGCTGATGTATTTGTAATCAAGAACCTTACAGGAGACGATGTTGTTTATTCAATGAAAGAAATGGAAAAGAGAATAAACAATTCACAGATAGTTATGATTCCGGGTGGTTTCTCGGGCGGTGATGAGCCTGAAGGTTCAGGTAAATTCATTGCAACAGCGTTCAGAAATCCTCTTGTTAAGGATGCAGTTATGAATATGCTTAAAAACCGTGACGGTCTTATGCTTGGTATTTGTAACGGTTTCCAGGCATTGATTAAGCTTGGTCTTGTTCCGTATGGTGAAATAAGAGATTTGGATGACAATTCACCAACTCTTACATTTAATACTATCGGAAGACATATTTCATGTATGGCAAGAACAAGAATAGCTTCAAATAAATCACCATGGCTTGCAAATGTTGAAACAGGCGATGTTCATACGATTGCACTTTCGCATGGCGAAGGTAGATTTATTGCATCACCTGAACAGGTTGCAGAGCTTGCGGCGAACGGTCAGATTGCTACTCAGTACGTAAATCTTGACGGTAAAGCAACTTATGATATAGCATGGAACCCGAATGGCTCGGTATCAGCTATTGAGGGTATAACAAGCCCTGACGGACGAGTTCTTGGTAAGATGGGTCACAGCGAACGTATAGGTAATAATATTGCTTCAAACGTTCCGGGCGACAAGAATCAGAAGCTGTTTGAGGCAGGAGTTCAGTATTTTAAATAATTAAAAACAGGGGAGCATAACTGCTCCCCTTAAATGCAAGATGGAGGAATTTTAATGAGTCCTAAATTAGGGAGTATTTTTCCGAATCTGATGGGAGAGGAAATACGTGCGGCTGCAGTTGATAAAATACAGCTTTCAAAAAGCAGTCGCAGAATGCGTATTATATTTGAAAACAGCGTGTCGGAGGATATAGCGTCACGTGCGGCACAGGCTGTAAAAGCGGCTTGCAATCTGAATGAGGTTATATATGAAATTAATCAGAAAAAAGCCTTGTCTGATAAAAACGTCATGGTATACGAGGTGAGTGAAGCAGAAAACACAGATAATCCTGAAGAACCTCAAAAGCAAAGAAAAAAGACTTTAGGTAAGGCAAATGTTACGGAAATGCTTTACGGTAAGGCTATACACGATGATATAACAGCAATAGCATCAATCAATGAAGAAGCAGGTAGAGTCACGTTTTCGGGAAAGGTTTTTGCAGTTGATGAGCGTGAAATAAAATCAAAAAAGACCGAAAAAGAATTTCATCTTATAACTATGGATGTTACAGATAATACAGATTCTATTTCAGTTAAAATGTTTGTTCCGAAAACTGACGATGATGCGGTTTTTAAAAATCTGTATTCGCCTATTAAAGCAGGCGTAAAAAAAGGCGGAATATATATAGTATGCAGAGGACAGGCTCAATATGATGATTACGCACAGGAAGTAATCGTTATGGCAAGGGATATTGCGGAGGTTGAAGCACCGCCAATAAGAATGGATAACGCTTCCGTAAAGCGTGTGGAGCTTCATTTACATACGCAGATGTCTGCAATGGACGCAGTATCGTCAACTAAGGATTTAATAAACAGAGCCGTAAAATGGGGGCATAAAGCCATAGCTATAACAGACCATGGCGTTGTTCAGTCGTATCCCGATGCAATGCACGCCTCGGATAATAACGAGAAAATAAAAGTCCTTTACGGCGTAGAGGGCTATCTTGTTGATGACAGTAAAAAAATAGTATATGATGTAAATTCAGAAACAATAGATTCACCGTTTGTGGTGTTTGATATAGAAACAACAGGACTTGACAGATATACAAACGGAATTACGGAAATCGGAGCTGTTAAGGTTGAAAACGGTCAGATAATTGATAAATGGTCAACCTTTGTAAATCCTCAAAAGCCTATTCCGCAGAATATTCAGGCACTGACAGGTATCTCTGATGAAATGGTAGCAGATGCAGAAACTATAGATACTATATTGCCAAAGTTCAAAGAATTTTGCAATGGTTGTGTGCTTGTGGCACATAATGCTTCGTTTGATATGGGATTTATGCATCAAAAGGCAGAAGAAATAGGAGAAACATTTGATTTTCCTTATCTTGATACTCTTATGCTTGCAAGATGTATGTATCCGTTTTTGCATAATTTTAAGCTTGATACAATAACAAATCATTTGAATGTAATTCTGGAAAATCACCACAGAGCAGTTGACGATGCGGCGGCAACGGCGGAAGCGTTTGTTAAAATGCTTGATCAGCTAAGACGTGAGGGTAAAGCACTCCTTAGCGAGCTTAATGAAAGCTATGATATGCGAGGTGCTTCAAAGAAAAACAAAGCATTTCATATTATAATGCTTGCAAAAAATAAACAAGGAATAAGAAACATATATGAGATGATTTCACAGTCTCAGTTAAGATATTTCTACAGAACTCCAAGACTCCCTAAAAGTCTTATAGAGCAAAAACGTGAAGGGCTTATTTTAGGCTCTGCGTGTGAAGCGGGAGAGCTTTTTAGGGCAGTTGTGGCAGGAGAACGTGAAGAAACGATAAAAGAAATTGTGGATTTCTATGATTATCTTGAAATTCAGCCTATCGGTAATAATGCTTATATGAAAACGTCAGAAGAATTTCCGCACATTAATACTGATGAGGATTTAAGAAATTTAAACCGTAAAATTGTAGAGCTTGGAGAAAAATATAATAAGCCTGTATGTGCAACGTGCGATGTGCATTTTATGGATAAAGAAGGTGCTGATTATCGTAAAATCCTTATGTACTATAAAGGCTTTAAAGATGCAGAAAATCAGCCTCCGTTGTATTTCAGAACTACAGAGGAAATGCTTAAGGAATTTGAATATCTCGGAAAAGAAAAAGCATATGAGGTTGTAGTAACCAATACAAATAAAATTGCGGATATGATAGAGGATGTAAGACCTATTCCAAAAGAAAAATGTCCGCCGGTAGTTGAGGGCGCAAAAGAGGCTATCGTAAATGACTCAATAAATAAAGCAAAGGAAATATATGGCGACCCACTACCTGAAGAGGTTCAGAAAAGACTTGATAAAGAATTGTATTCAATAACAACCTATGGATTCTCGGTTATGTACCGTATTGCTCAGGAGCTTGTAAGAAAGTCACTTTCGGACGGTTATCTGGTAGGCTCAAGAGGTTCAGTAGGTTCGTCATTTGTTGCGTTCCTATCTGATATTACGGAGGTTAATTCACTTCCGGCACATTATATTTGTCCGAACTGTAAAAATATTGAGTTCGTTCCGTCAGATACAGGTGTTTCGGGCTGTGACCTTCCTGATAAGGACTGCCCTAAATGCGGAACGAAATATAATAAAGACGGTCACGATATTCCGTTTGAAACCTTCCTTGGTTTTGCCGGAGATAAAGAGCCTGATATTGACCTTAATTTCAGTGGTGAGTATCAGCCTAAAATTCATAAATATACTGAAACGTTCTTTGGTGAAGGGTTTGTGTTCAGAGCCGGAACAATAGGAACGGTTGCTGAAAAAACAGCTTTTGGATATGTAAGGAAATATGCAGAAGAAACAGGTAAATCAATAAGGGCTGCAGAAATGCGACGTTTGTCAAAAGGCTGCGAGGGAGTAAAAAGAACATCAGGTCAGCATCCGGGCGGTATAATAGTTGTTCCTTATACAAATAATATACATGAATTTTGTCCCGTACAGCATCCGGCTGACGACCCTGATTCGACAATCGTAACCACGCATTTTGATTATCACTCAATAGATGCCAATCTTCTAAAGCTTGACGAGCTTGGCCACGATGACCCGACGGTAATCAGAATGCTTGAGGATTTAACAGGCTTTAATCCGCAGGACGTACCGCTTGATGACCCTGAAACATTAAGCCTGTTTACATCAAATAAAGCGTTAAAGTTAAATGATGATATAGGAACTGATTTAGGAAGCTACGGTATTCCGGAATTTGGCACAAAGTTTGTACGTCAGATGCTTGAAGATACAAAGCCTACTATGTTCTCGGAGCTTGTAAGAATATCAGGTCTTTCGCACGGAACAGACGTATGGCTGAATAATGCTCAGGAATTTATACGGCTTGGTTATACTGACCTTTCGCACTCAATTTGTTGTCGTGACGATATTATGATTTACTTAATCGCACAGGGTGTTGAGGCAGGTCATGCATTTAAGATAATGGAGGCTGTAAGAAAAGGTAAGGGCTTAAAGCCTGAGGATGAAGAAGCCATGAAAGCGGCAAATGTCCCTGAATGGTACATGGAATCCTGCCGAAGAATAAAATATATGTTCCCTAAAGCTCATGCGGTTGCGTATGTAACAAGTGCGTTCAGAATTGCATATTTTAAGGTACATTATCCCGAAGCGTTTTATATAGCATATTTCAGCGTAAGAGCTGATGATTTTGATGCTTTGCTTATGGCAAAGGGAATAAATAAAGCACGTGAAGCACTTAACGAGATTTTGCAGAAGAAAAAAGATAATACTGCATCACCTAAGGAAGAAAACTTGATTCCGATATTTGAGATATGTATAGAAATGTACGCAAGAGGTATAAATTTTGTTGAGGTTGATTTGTATAAATCTCATGCTACGGACTTTTTGCTGACTGATGAGGGAATACTTCCGCCATTGAACGCTCTTCCGGGGCTTGGAGAAAACGTAGCGAAGGCAATAACGGCAGAACGTGATAAAGGTCCATTCAAGACTGTTGAGGATTTGAGAATAAGAGCCGGAGTAAATAAAAGCTCACTTGAAATTCTTGAAGCAATGGGATGCTTTGAGGCACTGCCTGATGCGGATCAAGTATCATTATGGGATTGATATATTATAGAAAGGATAATAAAAATGACAAAATTAGATGAATTTAAAAATAATATAAAAGGTAAAAAAGTTACTGTAATAGGAATAGGAATATCAAATCTTCCGCTTATAAAGTACCTTGTATCATTAGGTGCCAAGGTCACTGCGTGCGATAAACGTGATAAAGAGGATTTGGGTGCAAATTATACAGAGCTTGAGCCTCTTGGTGTAAAATTCAATCTTGGAGAAAATTATCTTGATAATATAGACGGTGAGATTATATTTAAAACTCCCGGCATGAGA
>JAZSPM010000028.1:0-9331 GCA_045537455.1 Candidatus Ornithomonoglobus sp.
ATGCGAAATGTGAAGAGCGACTTCGCCTTGCGGTAGCATACGGAACGGCAGCATGCCTGCGCGAGGGAACAAATCCGCCGCTTGCTTGTGATATAAAAGAAATATATGATAAAATAAAAATAGAAGTGGTGAGCTAAGCTCGCCACTTCTATTTTGTATGCAATAATTATTTTTTAAGAGCATCATAAACTAAGTTGCGAATGTGCGGATGAATTTCGCGATATGCCGGGCGGCATTCGCGGACATGCGTTGTCCAGACAACAGCGATATGATTATCTGTATCAACCATCCAATAAGATGCAGCCGCACCGTCCCAACCGAACTCACCAATCGGAGCTATGGTTTGAGCCTCTTCGGGATCAACGAGTGTGCGTACACCAAGACCATAGCCATAACCGGGTTTTATTGTATAAAATTCCTTAACCTCTGACGGTGGCATCTGATTTCCTTTAATAAGATTAATTGTCTCTGGCTTTAAAATCTGATAACCGTTTGCAGCGGTACCACCGTTAGCAAGTGCATCCGGCAGCTTCATATACTCGTTGTTTGAACCGAAAAGGCCGCCGCCACCGCTTTCGAAAACCTTTGAGTAGCGACAAAGCTCGGTATCTGTCGGGAATACGGTGAAGGTATTTGCGTCAAATTCATACATCGGAACAAAGCGAGACAACTGTTCATCTGTCGGGAAGAATCCCATATCTGAAATTTCAAGCGGATTCATGATTTTTGACTTCAAAATCTCAGAAAATTTCATGCCACAAATAACTTCCATTACTGCCGCTAAAACGTCATGCGAAAGGCTGTAAAACCAGTTTTCACCCGGATTAAAAAGAAGCGGATCGCCTGCCAGTGCCTCCATAAGCTCACGAGTGGTTGCAAACTCGTTTTCACAAGCTTTGGCAAAACAAGGTGTAGTTGAGTTATAACTGAGACCGCTTCGCATTGAAAGCAGGTGGCGGATGGTCATAACCGTTTTTGCGGGGACAGCTCTGCCATTTTGCAAAACAGTTAATTTTTTGTATGCGGGAATATATTTGTAAACAGGGTCATCTAAACCTAATTTTCCTTCCTCAATAAGCTGCATGGCAGCGGTAACGGTAAAGAGTTTTGTCATTGAAAAAAGCTTATATAAAGTATTCTCGCCGTGCGGAAGATCACCCACAGAATGGCGATATACAAGCTCGTGATTATGGCGCACGGAAAGTTCGCATAGTGGGATTCCGTACACTTCAGGGATTAGGTCTAAGTATTTGGTCAGTCTTGAAAATGGCATATTAGAACCTGCTTTCTAAAGTAATTTATTATTGAATTATTTTACCCTTTAAATATATTATATATGATATCATAAGAGAAGCAGAAAATCAAGAAAATTATATATCAAACCATGCCACAGCTCTTGCAGGAGCACCGTCGGAATGTGTAAATTTCAATGGAAAACAGCTGAAGTTAAAAAGTGATTCACCACATAATTCTAAATTTTTTAGGTTTTCGATATTTATAATATCCAATTTTGCAAACAGCTTTTTATGCCTGGTTAAATTTACATCTGAAATCGGGTCAAGTCCTATTACATCAAAGCCGATTCCTTTGAAATTCCCTGCAAGAATGTAATCTAAAACTTCTTCGTCAATACATGGATAGTCGCCAAAATACGTAAGACTGCCCCAATATTTATCCCAACCGGTGTTAAATAAAAGAAAGTCGGCGCAGCTTGCAGCATCGCCATATTTTCGAATATGCTCCATGGTGATAAGCTCCCCGGCTGAAAGGTCGCGGCAATCTATCACAAGTGCTTTACCGATGAATTGCTCGGTAGGAAGCTTATCTAAGGTCGTGCGGTCGGGGTATAAGTGTGCTGGCGCGTCTATATGCGTGCCGGTATGCGAATACATATGAAGTAGAGTTTCTTTAAATCCGTCTTTTTCATAGCAGCTGGCAGAAACTAACTTTGGTGTTTCCGTTCCGGGATAAACCGGCATGTCTTCTGTTATCGTGTGCGTTAAGTCAATCACTTTCATTGACAAAACTCCTTTGAAAATTGTTCATGATATTATTTTTATAAAAAACAGTCATGCACCGGAAAAGCATGGCGGATATGTATGCTTTTCATAACTTCCAAATGCAAATTAAGCTATCGTAGTCCTGCAATAAAGATTATTAACGCTATAACTGTCATTACTGTCCATCCTATGTATCTTCCTGCTATTTCCCAATCAGATGGCTCAACATCTTCTACATTGCGAACTTTAAACAATAGATTCCAGATAAATAACTCATTTGCAAATAAAATAGACAGTGCATTGAGGATGCAAATAAATACCGCTCCAAACCAAGCAAGTGCGTCACCCTTGTGTGTCAATTCAGGGTTATTGACCAGCTCATAGATAGTAGAAGCTGATGGCGCTATTCTATCGATCACATTGCCATTTTCATCTCTTTCAATTCCATCACCTGCAACATAAGAGATTATTCCAAAGTTATCTAATGTTCCATCCTCATTGTATAACCAATAAGAATCACCTGCATCAAAAACACCACCACGAAACATAAGACTCTCGCCATTATATATTTCAAGTCCTGTCATTAGTTCTTTTAATTCTTCTAATTCTTTATCTTTTGGAATGGCTGTAGCGTCTTCTTTCATAGTGTAAGGGCCATAGGTTTTATCACCATGTAAAAACACAATAGTCTTATCTTCAGACACTATAAACTGAGACTGTTTCCCTTGAATTTCACCTGAATAGACTGTACTATTATTTTCTTGCGTTGGGACAAGAATTGAATCATTATATCTATACCCGACTCTTGAAATTGTCTTGGGATAAATCACTGCAAATATCATTGACATTACTATCATAACAATTAAGACGCTTTTTTGATAGCAATTTAAATCTTTAATTCTTTGCATAATATCACTCCTGTGCCATATTTATGAAATTATTATAACATATGGAGACAAAAAAAGATAGGGGCAAACTGCCCCTATCAAGCACTTGCGATGCTGCATCTAATATGTTTTCAATAAATATTCCGTACCCCCGCGTAAGGTCATTAGCTAAAACCATGCGTTACCACGTCAAGCGGTTTTTCATTTTGAATAATAGACGCAGTATATACGGGTGTTGATCGTTAGGGACAATACTTTAAAAGTGTAAACCTACTAATCCTAACAGCGAATAAAACCTTCTTGCCAATCACATTGACCAATAGTGTGACGGTTGAATGCCCATTCTTGTCTGGGCGTTTTGGATTGTGCTTTCTTAAAATCAGATTCTGCTTGCGATTGATCAAAATAGCAATTGCTTTCTATAATATCAACTTCATCAAAATCTTCGTTTCTATTCCAACCCTCAAAACGATATACATCGAATCCAGTGTTACAGCTACCAATAATCGGAACTTCAGTTATTTCTGCATCACAATCATAGTCCTTGAATCCTGTTACCTCTTTCCGGTAGTGCAATTCAACTGCCACCGCTTCTTCGCGTGACGAAAACAAACCGATGTGGAACCCCTCGCGATAATCGTCGTTAGGCTGAGTATAAAATGTCAGGCAAAAAAGTTTATTCATATTATTCACCGCCTCTTTTTTATTGTATCATAACTACATAAAATTGCAATAAATAAAGACGGGAGTTTTATTTCATTTTTAGCACACCTCTTTAAAAACAAAAACTTGTATGCTATACTATTAAAAAATCCTTTGCAAAGGAGATACGATATGAAGAAACAATACAAAACAGTTATTCATACATATTTTTCAGACTATGTACGCTGGCTTTTGCTGGTATCTTTTTTGTTTATTGTAACTCTAGTTACAGGTGTCTATTTCAATGAAATAGACAAATTCTTTTGGATCGTTCCTGTTTTGTTTATTATCATTTATTTGTCATCCATTTCTCTTTTGATACTGTATTGCAAAGTAAAGAAAGACTTAAAAGCAACAAATATTGAGAAAATTACAATCAGAGCATTTGAGATTAAGGACGACAAAAATTTTAGTTTCAAAAAAAGAGGTGGGGCAATCGTTGGAAAGAAGAAGTACAATATTATTGATGAAAACAATAATATTTATTTGATTTCTGCCTCAAATAATAAAGATTGGTTTACAGGGATTTATCCTCATCCTACCTTTTCTTTGGAAATTGAAGTGCTTAAAGTTTCAAGGTTGGTTTTGCAAATGAGAGTAATCGAGAACGAAGAAACATTGAAAGAACCTAGTAAGCATCAACATAACATAAAACAATTTAAAAAAGTCTTCAGTCAATATTTTTGATATAATGACTCCCCGGACAAAATATGTCCGGGGAATTACTTATTCCGCTACGCCAAGCATATTCTCTATAAAAACACCATATCCGCACGTCGGGGCATTTACTAAAACATAAATGGCAGCTCCAACTAACTTTATGTTTTGTACTATCGGCGAGCCGCTCACGGCTGTTGTCAATCGGGAACAACGATATGTTTTAGTATTTCGATTTTTTCTTTGCTTGGGATATCAAATTTTTGTGTAGGTTTTCCGAGAGCCTCGTATTTGTGCTCACCCATCGCATGATATGGCAGCAGTTCAAATTCGGTCGGATATCCGTTTTCTTCAAAAAATAATCTGATTTTTTGCATTTCTTTCTCTGTATCGTTTACAGATGGAATAACAGGAACTCTTACACAAACCGCAGCCTTTGATTTTAAAAGCTTTGCAAGATTATCCAGAATAAGCTCATTTCCTACACCGACATACTTTTTATGAATGTAAGTATTCATTGACTTAATGTCATACAAAAACAAATCCGTATACGGCATTATTTTTTCAAAGTCTGACCAGGGAATATGTCCTGCAGTATCAACTGCGGTATTTATTTCTTTTTCTTTGCACTTTTTAAGAATTTCTAAAAGAAAATCAATTTGCAGCATACACTCCCCGCCGGAAAAGGTCACACCGCCGCCCGAATTTTCATAAAAAGACTTGTCTTTTACGACTTCTGCAAGAACCTCATCGACACTGTATTCTTTTCCGCAAAGCTCACGGGCGCCATTTAAACAGACAAAGTTTGTATCATCTTCCGGAATATTTTCACAACTTCCGCAATGCACACATTTGTCATCATAAAACATTGTATCTTTATTAGGTGATTGACTTTCGGGATTATGGCACCAAGCACAGCTTAAATTACAGCCTTTAAAAAACACTGTTGTTCTGATGCCGGGCCCGTCATGTATGCAAAATCTTTGAATATTAAAAATCAGGCCTTGCATTTTAGCGTCCTCACAGAGCACTTTAGCAGTTGTGGCGAATACGGCCTATAATTTCGTCCTGCACATGCTTCTTAAGCGTAACGAAACGTGCAGAGAAGCCGCCGACTCTTACCATAAGATTCGGGAAGTTTTCGGGATTTTGTTGAGCGGCTATAAGCTCTTTGACGTCAGTTGTGTTACCTTGGAAGATTTGCCCTCCGTTTTTGAAAAATGTCATAAACAGACTCTTTACAAGAGTTGGATTTACCCAAGAACTGTCTAAGTCCCACATGGTTGACGCGCCACCGTTAAATTTCGTAAAATCCAAAGCGGTGCAGGAGTTAATTGCGGCAGTTATGCCTTCTGTCATAGAAGAGCTGTGCGGCGTAACTCCGTGCGCAACAGGCGTGTGCGCAAGCTTGCCTGATGCGGTAGCGCCCATATCCATACCTGCATCAGCAGCCCAGGTGAAGGTGAAAACAACCATTTTACCCTTGCCGCCAAAACGGGTTACATAGGATGTATAAATATCACTTACATCGCTCATATATTTATTTGCAAAGCTATTTGCCTCGTCATGATCCTGACCGTATTTCGGAATAGCAATAAGCTGCTTGCGTAATAATTCATAGCCTTCAAAGTTGGACTTTAGGGCATCTACAAGCTCTGATGCCGAGCAGATTTTATCGTCATATACAGCTTTTTTAATTGCAAACAGATAATCGGCAGCGTCGGGAAGGCCGATCGGCAATGAGCCGTAGTCAGGATAACGAACTCCGCCCGAATGCATGCCCTTTCCGAGCCTTATGCAGTCATCAATCATAGAGGTGAGAAGATAGCGTGGGTATGCCTTATCAGCAACCTCACTGTAAATATCCTGAGCCTTAAAGAACATATACAATATGCGCTTTACTTCTTTTATAAAATCAGCATAAAACTCATCGAAGGTGTCATAATTCTCAAGACCCTTGCTGCGATATGACGCTATAACTTTGCCGTCTGACAGAGAAAGACCTTTTGTAACTGCAAACTCGACCATTTTGGGCATATTATGCCAAGTGTTAAAAAGATAATTATTTGTTTTTCCCTGAATACCAATTTCCATGCAACCGCCACAGTAATACTCAACCGCGTCTTCATAAGGAACACCGTTTTTGCACAATGCATCAATAATAGTTTTATCATACAGAAGCTGCGCGCGGTTTTTTCCGTTGACGATAAAATCAGCGCAGAAATTAATCCACTCTTCAGAGCTGTTTTCGGGAATTCGGGCATAAAGCGCAGGGTGGATAAGTTCAAGCTCTATAAACTCCTCTATCATCATATATGAAAGCGGATTTACTGCTGATGTGCCGTTTGGATTGGTTCCGCCGACAACAATGGTTTCAGTCCAGCCGTCTTTGTCCCAAACGCGCTCGTTTATTCTGATGAAAAGCTCGTCTATAAGCTCTCTTGCTTCCTCCATGGTGCAGATGTTGTTTGCAAGGTCTCTTTCAAGATATGGCCACAGATAATAGTCAAGACGCCCCGGGCTGTTGCCGCCACCCGGATTTTCACGCATAACAACAATGTATTGCATATAAAACGCCTGAACAGCCTCAAGGAAGGTTTCGGCAGGGTAGCGCGGCACTTTTTCACATATTTTTGCTTGCTCCTCCATACCTATTTCACGTAATTTTTTTACATGTAAATCATTCCAATCCTCCAAGGCTGTGAGGAGAGTGATAACGCCTTTGTAATATTCGTGACTTGCGATGTCATCGGTTCTGGACATGGCATCCTCGCACCTCTTTTTTAGTCCTGAGGTGCCGTATTTTAAAATAGCATTCCAATTCCAGCTCATATGTCCGAAAGAATAATGAGTATCACCGACTACAAACGGGAACTGGGCAAAATCGGCGTAGTCTTCTATTTCGGCAAAGATTCGCTTATACGCTTCAGTGATATGGTCGAAGTCCGGGTCTGCCATCTCAACCGGCTTGTTTTTAAAAAGGAATACTCTGCCGATAATGTTGTCAAAGGGTTCGATATATATTTTTTGATTTTTGATTGCTGCTGCTGTGCTTTTAGCAATCTTTTCCGAACGGGAAAGATTGTGAAATTGATTTTTTGCAAACCAATGAAGATCGTAATTATATGTGTTTTCGGGCTCATTTGCCGCTAATGCCTCTGAAAAAGCTCTTATTTTTGAAATTCGTTCACTATATGGCATTGTTTAAATCCTCCTTAAAGTGTTTTGCGAGAATATTGTAAGCTATTGCAATTGTAAAAACAATGATATATAATGTTAATAAATTGATATATAATGCTATTTACAGAGGTGCCATCATGATAATAAGATCAGCTGCTTCGAGTTCCGTAGGATATAAGAACTTTAGCGTTCATTTTCCCAAGGGTAGAGGGCATTATCTCTATGTTCTTTTCCGCTCAAAAACTATGCTTTATGTAGATGGCGAATATATACCTGTGCAAGCAGGAACAGGGATTTTTTATGATAAAAACCAGTTTCAAAGCTATTACGGCTGTGATGAAACAGAATTTAATCACGATTATGTCTTTTTTGATTTAGACAACGAAATTGAAAAAAACGTTTTTTCAAATATTCCGCTAGGCAAACCGATGTTTCATGTCAATTCAACATACATAACCAATATCATATCTCTGATAGAGCAAGAGAAATACCTTCCGTCACAAAACGCAAAGGACATTTTATCATCGCTTGGACTTGCTTTTTTATATAAGGCAAGCGAAGAGATAGATGATTTGTCAGACAATGATAGTAGGCGGTATAACCAATATGCAGCCTTTTATCGTTTGCGAGATGATATTTATAAAAAACCGGCGCTCAATTGGTCAATTGAATATGCGGCAAATAAACTATTTCTGAGCAGATTTTATTTTCAAAGCTTATATAAGCAGTTTTTTAAGACTACTTTTCAAAAAGATTTAATTTGTGCACGAATAAGCCGTGCTAAAAAACTTTTACTATATAGCAATAATAAAATATATGAAATCGCAGAAATGTGCGGTTATAAAAATGTGGAGCATTTTACACGCCAATTTAGAAAACAGGTTGGTGTTACACCAAAAGAATTTAAAAACAAGTATATTTAATAATCAAATATTAAAAAAAGCTCGGCTAATTTACAGCCGAGCTTTGGTATTTAATTTTATCCTGCTTCTGCGAGCATATTCTCTATAAAAATACCATAGCCTCTCGTCGGGTCATTGACTAAAACATGAGTGACAGCTCCAACCAACTTTCCGTTTTGCAGAATAGGCGAGCCCGACATGCTGATGTCAAGTAGGGGACAAAGAAATTTTGTGTTTTTCTGCAAATTTTCTGCGTTTTTGCAGGTAAAAGGCAGGTTTTTACACACCACAACCGCAGTCCTTAACTTGACATGGACGAATTGTCGAAAAAAGAGACTTTCAATTTTCCTCACCTTTTCGACAAATTCTGATTTCGGGAGGAACGCAAGTGTCTTGTACCTACAATGCTAAAACGAAAGCCTCCGTTCGATCGGAGACTTTCGTTTTGTCCTTTCTCAATCCACAATCTTATAATCAAATTGCCATCCTTGTTGCAAACTGACTTGCTTAACTTCATCCAATATGCTATGGAGTTTCTCCAGCATATCATGCAATTCAGATGCTACTTTGGATTCTCCGCGGATTTCAACAAAATCTACCTCGGTATCATTCATAATGGAATCCCAGAAGGCATCCCAGTTTCTGCCGTAATGATCAGGAAAATGCAACGCTTTTTGAAAACGCGCATGCATTTCCTGCGGATATTTGCATCCGGTCAGGTCTAATATAGTTTTCTTCATTTTGCTCCTCCTTAAGTGATCTCAACAAATGTTCTATAGTGATCGTAGGAGGCAAACACCAAACCGTCATTAGACCACAAGACACGTTGACTGTTTCTTTCCGCTATAGTAGTTAATATCGGCCTCATACCAAGTTCTCCCCGGTGCACTGGGTAAATGACCATCTCTGTTTTGATAAATTCCCATTGTGGCCATCTTTCCGGGTACATAGTCGGACGGGGCTTGTCCACGATACCAAGTCGGATCGTAGCCATGTCGTTCTG